>CAZSJB010000425.1:0-3071 GCA_964606625.1 uncultured Tepidisphaeraceae bacterium
AAGTCGGCCGGATCTTCAAGGTCACCCGCGAGCGCGTCCGCCAGGTCGAAGCCAAGGCCATCCGCAAGCTGCAGCATCCGGTCCGCTCCCGCAAGCTCGAAGGCTTCCTGCCGGGCGGCGTATCGCGGTAAAACCCGCTTGCACAATACGAAGACCCTTCCAGGCCCCGTTCCTCCAGGATCGGGGCCTTCTTCTTTCCCGAGCAGGTACATCATGACCTGTTTACGGGTCATCCAGATGGACAAAACCAACTGTTCAAGCTATACGGCAGCAGTTACTTCTATGCCTCTGTTACAATCGCATGGGCGGTGTGGCGGCGCCGATGGGAATCGTCAGGTTCGTAGGGACCGAGTTTGCCCATGAGCGGTTCACCCGTCAGCCGCTGGCATTGGACGAGAGATGCTGCGGCTGGCGGCGTATTCATCGCGCCCTCAAAAGTGGTCGCCGGCAGCATCCCGATCCATCGCATGAGGGCTGTTGTGGTCGCGCCCAGCGCCCCCGCGCAGGGATACCGCGCTGATCCGGATCATCTCTGGACCAATGCTGCGGTCCTCGACGGCCACATCGAGTTGGTACAGGTATTTCCCTGCGACCGGGGAGATGAGAGTGTGATGACTCGTCTCGACGAGCGAAACCCGTATGACTGATGAATGACATCCGGCAGACAGGATGGCGATTTCGGCTGGTGGTGGGCGTTGCACTCATCGCCATGGCATTTGGCGTCGCCTGGATGTTGCGCCCCGGCGCTTCCCCCGAAACCCTCCTGCACGATACGGCGGGCATCGAGGTCATCGCAGGCGCTGTGCATTACACCTTACATGGCCTGGCTGTGCCGTGCATTGTCGAAAACCACACCGATCGCCAGGCGGCATCGATTGTGTTTTCCGTTGATGTGCTGGATGCGCAGGGCACGGTGATCGCGTCCAACCCGCTGGCCAACGTGCTGGACCTGGCTCCGCACGCCTCGTGTGAGATAGCGGTGCCCCTGTTCATCAACGATCCGCCGCCTATCGACTATCGCGTCCAGACACAGGTCAACCTGGTACGCTGGCGCGATTAAGCGGGATGTTGCACAAACGCAACGCCTCCGAAACCAGGCAGGTTTCGGAGGCGAGCGATAGGCTCCCTGTTTACCGTTGCTGGGACGACCCAGCCGTTAGTCGTTGCCGTGGGCCTCTTCAAGCATGCGGCGCAGATACCCGTTCTCACGGCGCGTGGCTTCGAGATCGAAGACCAGGTACTTGATGCTCAGCCGCAGGTAATCCAGGCTTTCCTGGAGACTGCTGACGGTCTGGCGTAGACGCTCATGCCGCTGACGGGTTTCGTCAGCCAGCTCCTCCAGCTTCTGGCGCTCACTTACCGGCAGGGTTGAAATCTCCCCCATCAGTTCCGCCAGCTTTGTTTGAAACTCCTGTTCACTCATTTCTTGCTCTCTCCTTGCGTCTCCGACTGCGTCGGGGTTGCGGGACGAATCCCGCGATCCAGTTGATGAACCCCTAAAGGCAAAGGCTGTTCCACAGCCCCCTCCTGCCCTTGTTTTTTTGTTTTCCCGTGATTTTGCACGTTTAGACGGGGGTGCGAATATTCCTCCTGATCTGTTTGCGCCGGATGATGTTTCACCGCGGCACGACAGGGTGGCAATGTTGCTTCAGCACGTCATTCACCAAAAGCGTGTCTCCAATTTCCAGCAGACGCGCCAGTGCCTTTAGCCACACCCTGCGAGGCACTATAATCGCAGAGGGTATGAATACAGCCGGAATTCGGCTCAATCGACAGAATTTCTGCGGCCGTGTCCGATAATCCAGCAAAGTGAATCCGTTTGTGCAGGTAAACGCATGGCGAAACAAAACAACGATGAGATGGCTGCCGCATTGAATGCGATGATCAGCGGAGCCGCTGAACCGGATGACGTGGAGAGCAACGCCCCCCCGGCGCCTCCTCCTGAAACTCCCCAATCCGCCCAGCCGACTCCATCTGCTCGTCCTCCCGCGCCCTCGTCCGCCGCTCGCCCCGCTATGACGCGCCCTGCCCAGCCACAAGTGGCCCCCACAGCCCCACTCTCCGCCAGTGCCCAGCAGTCTGCCCGTCCCGGACCACGCACGGTGCGCCCCGCAACTCCAACCACTCCTCTGCCTACCGCCCAGCCCACGACCTCGTCCGTGCGTCAACCGTTTTTCGCCACCCTCAGATTCCGCCAGACCATCATTCCCCCGCTGCTGACGGGTGGTGTGCTGCTGTTGATCTTCAGTGCCCTGCCGTTTGTGATGGCGGCTGATTCAGCTTTCGCTGCCATCCCCACCCAGATCGTGTGGCTGTGCGTGATCCTGGGCGTCGTGCTGCTGGGGACCGCCGTGCTGAATATGCTGGTGGTGCGAAAGCAGCTTCAAGAGTCTGTCTGATTCATTCATTGAGGCGTTTGCGGTTGCGTTGATGCCAAACCATCCCCACACTGTTCCAATGACCTCCGAACCATCGCTGCTGGATATTCCTCCGCAGCGCATCCCGCGCCACATCGCCGTCATCATGGACGGCAACGGACGCTGGGCGGTGCGCCGCGGCAACAACCGCGTCGCCGGTCACCGCCAGGGCGCGGTCACCGTCCGGAATATCGTCACGGAATGCGCCCGCCTGCGCGAGGCGCTGGGCGGTCCTGATTTTCTCACGCTCTACTCGTTTTCGATGGAAAACTGGAAGCGGCCGGTTCAGGAAGTCTCGGCGCTGATGGAGATGTACGTCGAATATCTCCGCAGCGAGCGGCAGACGATGATGGACAACAACATCCGCTTCCGCCAGATCGGAAGGCTTGAGAATCTGCCGCCCATGGTCCTCGAAGAGATGCAGACCACGCTCGACCTGACGCGCAACAATGATGGGCTGACGCTGGTGCTCGCGCTCAACTACGGCAGTCGCGCCGAGATCACCGACGCCGTTCGCGCGATCGCCCGACAGGTCAAGGAAGGCACGCTGTCGCCGGAGGCAATCGATGAGCAGACAATCTGCGATCATCTGTACACCGCGGGCATGCCCGATCCGGATCTGCTCATCCGCACCGCCGGCGAGATGCGCATCAG
>CAZSJB010000426.1:0-3051 GCA_964606625.1 uncultured Tepidisphaeraceae bacterium
CCAGCGCCGGCTGGGTTGCCGTGCAGAGGACAATGGTGCAGCCGTAGTTTGTGACCAGTTCTTCCAGGGCCATGAGCGTCGGCTGAAGCAGTTCAACCGGGATGGTCTGGGCTTCGTCGAGGATGATGACGCTGCGCGCCAGGCGGTGCAGCTTGCGGCAGGGGGTGGTCTTGGCAGCGAAAAGGCTTTCGAAGAGCTGGACGTTGGTTGTGACGGGGAGGGGCGCATCCCAGGTTTCGGCTGCGTGCTGGTTGTGGCGCGTTTCGCGTGTGGGATCGAGATTGCTGTGATGCTCGATCAGGCCGAGGTCGGCCAGTGGGCCGAGCGCGCAGCGGTAGTTGTCGGCTGTCTGCTCGATGATGCTGGTGAAGGGGATGGCGACGATGACGCGGCGGAGGTTGTGCCTTACCGCGTGATCGAGCGCGAAGGCCAGCGAGGCATAGGTCTTGCCGCCGCCTGTGGGGACGACCAGCGAGAAGAACCCGGGCGGCAGGGATGCGGCATCGCGGCATTGCGAAAGGACATCACTGCGCACGCGGTTGACGTGTGTCGGCGGTGCTGTGGACTGGAGCTTCGCGAGGAACGCGTCGAGCTTCTGCTTGAGCGCGGCGATCGTCGGCTTAGGTTGAGCGCGCTCAGCCGCCTGCTGTTCGTTGCAGAACGCCTCCGTGGCGAGGCGGTCGGCATCGATCAGGGTGGAAAAGAGCATGCGCGTGAAGAAGGCAACCTGGAAGCCGATTCGGTCGGGTTTCGGCGTGATCGGAAGCTTCAGGTTGATGGGTTTCTCCACCGGCGGGGTGAGAGCAACAGGCGGTACCTGTTTCTTCAGCCGCGCCCGCAGGGTCGATCGACGCGTCGCTTCCTCGTCGCTGGTGGCATTGGGCAAGCCGGAATGGTGGCCGGCGATGACAAACGCCACAATCTGTCCGGCATGGCTGCTCAATGTGCGGGCTGCATATTGTGCGCCGAAGGTCGAGTGATCGACGCGCCCGGGCGATTGCTCTTCCGAGGCGTCCGGATCGGCAGTCTTGTGCAGGTAGTCCTGAAACTCGTGCGATCCCTTCCCCAAGTCATGCCACAAACCCGCCAGGTGGCCCCATTTTTCAGCGCCGAAAGCTGCGGCAAACTTGCTGGCAAGGGTTGCAACGCGAGTGGCATGAGCTTGGAGTGGTTCCCAGTCAGTCTCCGTATAGGGAGGAGGTCGGGAGTGTGCGTACAGGCGCAAGCCAGAAGAGAATCCCAGTTCATCCAACCCCACGATACCTCCCTTTTAAAAAGCCATTGCAGCTGTGGGGCCGCTGGTGCGAATGGCGAATACATTCAGCCCATTGAAGTGGTCGGGCTGATGCTAACGCGTCATCCAACGGATCCTCAAATCAGTGCCGCTTTTTCCACAGCTATTCCCAGGATTTCAGATGTGACATATGCCATTGTAGCAAAGGTGAACGTGGCATCTGCTGTGGATGCCGCCTCTGAAATGGGTTGCAATGTGTGGCATGAAGTGCGTGATGATATAACGGCAGCGTGGGAGGGGATGGTTTTTTTATTGTGATGAATCAGGCAACATGGACACCGTCATGAACCTGTATCGTTCCAGACGCACGCTTGTGCATGTTGAGGGGCCGGCGATCATGATGCCGGCGCATCAGCGGCCTTCCTTTGGCTGGCCGGTGTTTGCGTTGTCGCAGGATCAGCCAGCACGATTGAGCTTTAAAGACGTGCCGGTGGGACCGCAGTCGCTGTCGTTGGCGGTCGCCATCGATGTTCGAAAGCCGGCGCGCCTGGCAGTTTGCTATCCCTCCGGCGCGACCGTGGGAGAAATCGACTGCCGCTATGCCTGTGAACTGCATGTATTTCGCCTCCACTTGCCGGATACCACGCGTCTGCGCCAGGAACGGTCGCTCCTCCTCCGCCGAATTGACTGTGATGAACCCATGTTCTGCTTTGCGCCGGGAGTCGCCGAGCCAGCGTTTGCACCGCACCTGCTGGACCACTCCACGGAGCTTCCGCCGCAGCAGCGACTGTTGCAGTGCCTGGATTCGCTGGCGTCGGTGACGCAGTTCGGATGGATGGAAGGGTGTGTTCTTGATGGCTTGTATGATTGCGGGTTTTACCAGACACTCCGCCAGCACCTGGACCTGTTTTTCGCCAACGGTCAGTTGATCTACCAGGATTTTCGAAGTCAGCCGCGCGATGGTCAGGTTGTGGGCACTGAAACCACCAACATGTATGCCACCCTGGCGCGGGTTTTTCCCGGTCATCCGGCGATCGACGCGTGCCTGGCGTTTTTCGAATCGCGCCGTCAGGCCGATGGAACCATCCGCGATCGTGCAACGGTCGGCGAACATAATTACACCGTCGCGTACACGCTGGCGTGCATCGGCGAAGCGCGGGGGGATTTGCGGCTGCTGGATGAAGCGGTGCGACAGCTCCAGATTCGTGTGCAGCGCTTGTGGGATCCCGATGCAATCTGGCTGCGCGCGTTTGATGGGCAACGGACGTATCGCAATTGGTCGCGCGGCTGCGCTTGGTATCTGCTGGGGATGGCCCGAACGCTTCGGATCGTGGGCGATCGGCCGGGCACAGCCGAGCTTCAGCGGGAGCTGGCGGATGCCTGCCGGATGGTGCTTCGTCATCAGCGCTCCAACGGATTGTGGGGCAGCTTTATCGATGAACCCGACACGCTGGATGAAACCTCTGGATCGGCTGGGATTGCAGCTGCGTGCGCCATCGCCGCCAACGAGGGTTGGCTCGATCCTGCGACACGCGATGCCGCACGGCGCACCCTTACCGGTCTGCTTCCGCATGTCCAGCCCGATGGCATGCTCGGCGGCATGAGCCAATCCAACAAGGCCGAAGGTGCCGAAGACCTGCAACGGTCTGAGTTCCGTACGATCAGCGCCACAGCCCTCGGCCTGGCTGCTCAACTCATGGCCGCTATCGGCTTAGATGACTTGAATGTGCTGGCCGGAGCATCCTCCCAATGAGGTCTGGATAAAACACAGCAGCAGGAAGGGGCATCGTCCACCTCACGCTCGTATCCTTGACCGT
>CAZSJB010000427.1:0-3044 GCA_964606625.1 uncultured Tepidisphaeraceae bacterium
TAAGATCGCAAAGGCGGAAAATGCCCCCCAAATGATCCTCTCTTGTTGAGGTTTCTTGACACGCTATAGGCGTCTTCCTATCGTGCCCAAACAGTCCGCCGGTGAGTTCGAACCGGATGCGGTGACTCCAAAGACATTATCGAACAGGTTAGAAAAGGAGTAATTCGGATGGCCATTAAGGTCGCAATTAACGGTTTCGGTCGAATCGGGCGTCTTGTGACGCGCGCAGCGCTTCAGCACAAGGGCAAGATCGACTTCGTGGGCATCAATGACCTGGTTCCCGCCGACAACCTCGGTTACCTGTTCAAATACGACACAATCCACGGTGCGTATCCGGGCAGCGTAGAAGTCCGCGGCGAGAATACGCTGGTGGTTGATGGCGATGAAATCCGGACCTTCGCCGAGCGCGATCCCGCCAATCTTCCGTGGAAAGATCTGGGTGTCGATTATGTCGTCGAGTCGACCGGTTTGTTTACCGATTTTGAATCAGCTAACAAGCACATCCAGGGCGGTGCCAAGCGCGTGGTGATCTCGGCTCCGACCAAGAGCCCCGACAAGGTTCCCACGCTGGTCATGGGTGTGAACGAAGGGCAGTTCGACAAGAGCAAGCACACGATCGTCAGCAATGCCAGTTGCACGACCAACTGCCTGGCGCCCCTCGCGAAGGTACTGCATGATCAGTTCGGCATCGTCGAAGGCCTGATGACGACCATTCACGCCGTCACCGCGACCCAGCCGACGCAGGACGGGCCCAGCAAGAAAGACTGGCGCGGTGGCCGTAATGCCTACATGAACATCATTCCTGCCAGCACTGGTGCAGCCAAGGCAGTGGGGCTGGCGATGCCGGAGCTCAACGGTAAGCTGACCGGTATGTCGTTCCGCGTGCCGACGATGGACGTTTCGGCGGTCGACCTCACCGTTCGTACCGAGAAGGCCACCAGCTACAAGGAAATCTGTGCCGCCATGAAAGCTGCTGCCGAGGGCCCCATGAAGGGCGTTCTCGGTTACACCGAGGAAGAGGTCGTCTCCAGCGACTTTATCACTGATCCGCGCTCCAGCATTTTCGACGCTGGTGCGGGCATCGAGCTGAACAGCAACTTCTTCAAGCTGGTCAGCTGGTACGACAACGAATGGGGTTACTCCAACCGTGTCGTGGACCTGTTGCTGCACATGGCCAAGCAGGATGGCCTGCTGTAAACGGCACGCAGATCTGTATGCTACAAGCCCCGGGTGAGTCACCGCCCGGGGCTTTGTAATTCTGCTCCAATCTTGAAAGAGAGCTCAAGATTCATGGCGATCGTAAACTGGAAAGATCTGCACGGGGATCAGTTTGCCGGCGTGCGGGCCTTGGTGACAGGTGGGGCGGGGTTCATCGGCTCACACCTGGTGGAAGCACTGATCGATCTCGATGCCGAGGTGGTGGTGCTCGATGATCTGAGTGGCGGTAATTTGGGCAATTTTGATACTTTTCGCCAGCGGGCTGGAAATCGGCTGCAGGTTGTCGAAGGGTCAATTCTTGACCGTGGTTTGCTGGATGAGGTTACTGGCGGCTGCCGGTATGTCTTTCACCTGGCTGCTTTGGGATCAGTGCCGCGAAGTGTGGAGATTCCGGAGCTGTATCACGAAGTCAATACGACCGGTACCTTGCGGGTTCTCGAAGCTGCTCGCAAAGCAGGGGTGCAACGTGTGATGTTTGCCGCCAGCAGCGCAGCGTACGGCGATTCGGCGGTACTTCCGAAAGTGGAGACAATGGAAGTGCTCCCGAAAAGTCCTTACGCAGCCAACAAGGTCGCTGCTGAGGGGTTGATCCGCGCTTACGCGAGCTGCTATGACATCGATGGCGCTTCGCTTCGCTATTTCAACATTTTTGGCCCGCGGCAGAATGCCAACTCTGCCTATGCGGCCGTCATTGCAGCCTTCGCCAAGGCGTTGCTGGCAGGTGAGCGGCCAACCATCTTTGGTGACGGTGAACAGTCCCGTGATTTCACGTTTGTTGACAATGCCGTACATGCCAACTTACTGGCTGCCCGATGCGAACGTCGTATCGGCGGGGAAGTGATGAATGTGGCCTGCGGCCGTAAAGTGACTGTCAATGAGCTGGCCGGGCAAATGGCCCGGATGCTGGGTAAGCCCAATCTGACAGCTGTTCACCGGGAGCCGCGTGCGGGCGATGTGGCTCACTCCCTGGCCGATTTGACGAAAGTGAACCAGATCATCGACTATCAGCCGATCGTTGATTTTGAACAGGGGCTTCAGATCACTTGCCAATGGTATGCTCAGACAATGGGTTGACACTGCCCGCACAAATGAGAGGCTAGAGCTTTTGCAGGAAGGAAAAGAACTATGGCAAAGCAATACAGTGCGCCGCCCCCCATGACAATCGATCCCTCCAAGACCTACACCGCGACGATGGAGACTTCAGCCGGGCAGATCAGCCTTGAACTGTGGCCTGACGTTGCGCCGGAGCACGTTAACAGCTTCGTATTCCTTGCCAGGGAAGGGTTTTATGAAGGGGTGATCTTCCACCGGGTGATTCCCGGGTTCATGATCCAGGGGGGGGATCCCACCGGGACTGGCACCGGCGGACCAGGGTATCGCCTCAAGCAGGAGTTCAATAGTCGCAAGCATACGCGCGGTGTGCTGTCAGCAGCCCGCACTGCCGATCCGAACAGCGCTGGCTCGCAGTTCTTCATCATGCATAGCGATGCCCCGCATCTCGACGGACAGTACACGGCGTATGGCAAGGTTACCAGCGGGATGGACGTGGTGGATGAGATTGCGACCGCACCGACGGGCTCCAATGACCGTCCCAAGAATCCGACGACCATTCAGAAAATCACGATCCACGAGCAATAGATCACCAAAAAACATCGGAAAATTGATCATGCCGCTGGCGCAAGATTCGTGCTAGCGGCATGTTTTCGATTATGATGCGGGCTATGCGCATTCTCTACATCGATATTGATGCATGTCGTCCGGATCATCTCGGGTGTTATGGTTACCATCGCAACACCTCTCCCATGATTGACCAGATCGCGCGGGAG
>CAZSJB010000428.1:0-3042 GCA_964606625.1 uncultured Tepidisphaeraceae bacterium
CGGGAAAGCGGGTGGAACCGTAGCGGGCGGGGATGACAACGGTCGCAGTCAAGGCTGTTCCTTCATGACTCCAAAGCTCCAGCTCAAACTGCCGTGCGAAACTATCGCCAGACCGTGCGGCTGTCAAATCCGGTCTGCGTGCTTCACGGCCATCCGCTGGTCAGGCATCGTCCAGGTCCGCTACGTCGCCCTTACGGTCCATTGCCATGTTTGCCAGTTTATCCGCCAGAGTGTTGTGATGTCGCAGGTTATGGGTAATCTGGGCGGACTGAAACTTCCGCAGCAGTTGCTGCGCTTCCTCATACAGGGGGCGCAACCCAGGACTTTTCACACGATATTGCCCATTCATCTGGCGCACGATCAACTCGCTGTCACCACGGATAATCACCTTCCGGGCGCCCAGTTCCAGCGCCTTGCGCATCGCCAGAATCAGCCCCTGATATTCCGCAAAATTATTGGTCCCCTGCCCCAGGAACTTACCGATCGTCACCAACGGCGTGCCATCCTCCGCCCGCACCACCACCCCCGCAGCCGAGGGGCCGGGATTCCCTCGGGATCCCCCATCAAACTCCAGCGTCAACGTCTCATTTTCGATGCTCATCGCCCAGAGTTTGCAGATCAACCCCCTGATGACAAGGGTAACGGCTACATGGTTTTCGGATTACGGATGTCAGCTTCAATATCCGCGGTTCATCCGTGATCCGAAACGCATCCGTCGCCTGGATCATCGGTTGCGGTGGACGCGCGGAGGATTGGGCAGGGTATGGGTTTGCCGGGCAGCGGCTTCCTCCCGGGCCCGCGCCTCATCCAGCCGCCGGCGGGCGCGATCCCGTTCGCGCTGTGCCGATTCCAGTCGCCGCTCCGCCTCCCGGATCTCACGATCCAGCGAATGCAGGTTGTGCTCGACGCTGCGCAGATCGGCTGCGATATGCGCAATTCGGCTCTCCGCATCCCGCAGCGCCAACACCATTTGGTTCGCGGCGCTCTCGATTTCGCGCATCCGGGCGGTGGCCTGTCGAACTTCATTCACCAACGCGTTGCGGTCCGCATTCATTCGCGACAAGGTGCGTTCAGCTTCCTGGCGATCGGCCTGTGCACGGGCATAGTCGCGGTCCGTGGCAAGGATCGCCTCCATCAATCTTGCCTCGACAGCCGCCAACTCTCCCTTGAGGTGGCCATAGGCAGCCTCGGCTTCTCGAACCTCCGGTTCACCCTTAAGAAAATCCGCTCGCAGTCGTTGCAGGTCTGCTTGGGCGCGGGCAGCGTCCTCGGCTGCCTGTTCCACCCGGCGCGGATCATTGGAATGGAGTTGTCGGGCGCGATCCAGTGCCTCCTGGGCAGTAACGTATTCCGCCAGCAGATCCTGGTAGAGGGGGGTCTGTTCCAAGCGGGCCGTCGTAGCGGCGATGGCGGCATCCATCTTCTGGCGCGCCAAGTCTGTCTGTTCACGCACAGCCACGTATTCAGGATCTTCGTGGACAGCCTGGCGGGCTGCGGCCTCGACAGAGCGAACATGCTGCATTGCAATGTCCAGCCGGGCCTGGACACTCGCAATGGATCGCTCCAGATCGCGCAAATGCCCCTCAGCCCGGGCACGATCCTCTGCCACCAGTCTGCGGTCCCGCTCGGCGGCTGCCAGATCCCCTGCGATCTGCTGGGCGCGGGCTTCTTCCTGATTCAACGCCCATGGCAAATCCCGTAGCGTGTGTTGTACCTGATCCCGGTCATTGCGAATATTGCGCAACTCGCGCTCAGCGCGCTCAACGTCCCGCTCCGCGTCAACCCATGCCCGATTCGCACGCTCGGTTTCCTGCTTGGCCCGGGCCAGATCGTCCCCGACAGCCGGGCCAGCCATCGCCAGGATCACCCCCGCCAGCAACGTTCCGAGGTATTTGGGTGTGCGGTTCATACTTGAAAAGACACCCCATTCATACGGTCGTTAGTCGGTTTGCTTGCCACTGTGCGAGGGCCCATGTGACGAAACCGGCTGCGACTTTCGCTTGCGCGGCAGGGCCTTGGGACTCTTCGGATGCGCAGCCGCCTGATGACGGGGCAACGCCAGTGGCGAACCCGCCACGCGGGTTGGCCGGGGACCGGCGCCCATTCGACGGGTCATGCGCCAGAACCCCAGCGTCGCGATCACTGAGATCACTACCGCAATCCCGAATACGTGTCGCCCCACCAGATCCATCGTGTAAAGCCAGCTTCCAATAAATGGCGCAAAGCATCCCCGTAATCCCGTGAGCATCACGTGCACACCCATGTAGACCGAGGATTTCTCAGCCGGCGCAAAGTCATTGTGCCCCAGGTTCCACGCCAAAGCGCCACCGGCATTCTGAATCCCAATCAGCAACTGTCCCAATGCGACGATCCCCAGCGCTCCCCGGCCAACATCGCCGGTGTGCATTCCCCATAGCGCACCAAGATAGATTGTCAGCAGCGCCACAAACGACAGGCATCCCTGGATCACGCGGAACTGCGTAATATGCACCCGATCAAACAGCGGCGCCCACAGTGGCGTGAATAGCAATGCCGTCGCCATCGGAATGATCTGCACAACGATCGTCGCTAGCAGATAATCGCGATTGGGATCGGTCATCGACGTGCTGACCATGTAGATCATGGGCGGCGCGGTCATCATGAACGACATGCCGGAGAGGAACTGCCATCGCTGATAATCCCGGAAGTTGCGGTCCTCGCGCAGGATCTGCCACGCCTGGCCGAAAATACGATGAAAGTTCCACCGCGGGCTGGGCGTCGGTTCGTAGTTGAGAACGTTGCCCTCCTCAGTCTGGGCAACGTTTTCCGGTCGCGGGGCATAAACCTGCTGCTCCCGGCGAAGCAGTTTAGGTTCGCGGCGCACGCGAATCTTCGAGAATTGGTAGATCCCTATCGCTCCCAACAGGGCAGCCGTCGGATACAGGTAGACGTAAGACCGAGGATTGAGGTCCAGCAGGTAACTGCCGGTGAACGTGGTGATGGCCAGAACCAGCGTCGCGATCACGGCGATGGTCACCCAGATCCGCCGCAGCACCGGAAGCG
>CAZSJB010000429.1:0-3032 GCA_964606625.1 uncultured Tepidisphaeraceae bacterium
CACGATAACGAGCCGTGGTTTCACCTACCGCAGCGCTGAAGACGCGCGTCATGTACTGCACGATGGCAAATCCGCTGGCGCGAGCCACCTGCTTGATGGTGAGATCCGACTCAGCCAGCAGTTCACGACATCGATTCAGGCGGACCCGCTGGATTTCCTGGTGGATCGTCCTGCCGATCATCCGCTTCATACGCTGCTGCAGCGAAGCCCGTGACATGCCCATGTACTCTAGCACATCGATTACCTGAAGATTGCCAAAGGCACGCTCACGGATGAATCGCAGGGCGCGGCGAACCTCTTCGTCCTCGCTGGCAATAATGTCGCTGGAGCGTCGCGTCACCACACCACGCGGTGCGATCCGGACCACCTTTGTTTCCGGCGGTTTGCCGCTCATCATCTCGTCCAGGATGGAGGCTGCCGCGTAACCCACTCCATTGGCATTGGTGTCGACACTGGAGAGCGGAGGAATGGACAATTCGCAAAGCGGCAGGTCGTTATCCACGCCGATGACAGCGATTTCATCAGGTACCGCCGCGCCGCAGCGGCGGCAGGCGTCGAGCACGTTCAGGCCCAACTCATCATTGCATGCCATGATGCCCACCGGCTTGGGCAATGACTGCAACCATTTCACCAACCGCTGCTGTTCCTGCTCCCAGCCGGTGTTGCGGTCGGGCTGACGGCTGTAATGCACATCAGCGGAGTATCCCTCAGCCTTCAGTGCTTCCTGAAACCCGGTTGCACGTTCATCGAGAGCTGGATTCACTCCCGGTTCCCGACAAAAGAATCCAAATGAGCGCAAGCCGCGCTCAATCAGGTGCACCGCTCCCAGCCGGCCGACTTCAACATTGTCCACCGTGACATAGACGAAGGGCAGATCGGCAATGGTGTTGCGCAGGTTTACAACAGGCACGCCCGTTCGCAAAACCGTGTTCGCCATCTCGCGGGTATCAATCCGCACGAGCATGCCGTCCCCTTTCCAGGACTTCAGCCACGGCGGGGGCGCATCGCCCAGCCCGTGCGGGCGAAAGTAGGTCGACCATCCCCCACGCTCACGGTTATATCGGGCAACTCCCTGCAGCAGCCCACGCCCGTAGGCACCGGAAGTCTCGATCAGCAGAGCGACGTGACGCATGATGATAATGCCACTTTCAATTTACGGCCCAGATCGGTTGCGTGAGTCAATAAAATGATTGTCTAATGGCGCATCATAATATACCATTTAAAACATGCGAATGCGCGGTAATCGTCGTAATCGTCGGCTGCCCAATGTGGCGCTGCTCATTGAGACGACCCGGTCATTCGGACGCGAGATCCTTCGCGGGATAGGCGACTACGCCCGGGTTCATGGACCGTGGTTGTTTCATCTCGAAACCAAGCTGCCGATTAACGGTGTCCCGCCCAAGGAGGAATGGGATGGCGATGGCATCATCGCCCAGCCACATCAGGACAAGGCCTTCGTTAAACAATTGATTGACAGCGGCAAAGCAGTGGTGTCCCTGTCCGGCCCACCGGGCACTTCCGGGTTGCCAGCGGTCTTGCCCAACCAGGATGCCGTTGCAGACCTGGCACTGCAGCATTTCCGCGATCGTGGGTTTGTACGCTTTGCATACTGCGGCATCCCCTCCAACCGGATCTGGCCGCGCACTGGCGAAATGCTGAAGCGCAAGGCGGAGGCAGAAGGTTACACCTGCGAGATCTATCAGCCGGCGTACAATCCGACGGTGCGCTCCCTGTCGCTGGCACAGCTGGGGGAATGGCTGAAGTCGCTGGAGCGGCCGGTCGGCCTGCTGGCAGGGAACGACCTGCGTGCCCGCGAGGTACTGGATGCCTGTCGACTGGTGGGGCTTCATGTGCCTGAGGAAGTCGCTGTTCTGGGGGTGAACAACGACGAATTGATTTGTGAGATGGCGAATCCGCCGTTGTCCAGCGTCATCCATAATGCTCGACGGATTGGCTATGAAGCAGCTGCCATGCTCGACCGACTGATGAGTGGCAAAAAGGTTGCCACAGACATCATTGTGGACCCGCTGGGCGTGCGATCGCGGCAATCGACGGATCTGCTGGCTGTGGAGGATCCGGAGGTTGCCAAGGCGGTGCGATTCATCCGTGAAAATGCCTGCCAGGGGATTCGCGTGGTGGATGTGCTTGTACAGGTGGCCCTGTCGCGGAGATCCCTGGAAAAACGTTTTCGCCAAGCCGTCAGCCGGCCGATCCACATGGAGATCCGCCGCGTCCAGCTCGAGCGCGTCAAGGAGTTGCTGGCGACCAGCGACTACAAGCTCGAGCGAATTGCCCAAATCACTGGTTTTTCGACCGCTCAGTACCTTGCGGTCCTGTTTCACCGGACGATGAAGATGACGCCGGGGGCGTGGCGGCAGGCCGCCCGTGCAGGCGGGACGGTTCATAGCTGATCGCCAGTTCATTTCGACTGCGCTCAATCGCAAAAGTTTTCCGCAAAAGTCAAGTTAGAGTTTGCCTCGCTTGGAGTACGCTTCTAGCGGCTGAGGTCTATGTGCGCCTTGGGGTTGCAGGCATGGAGTCGGCAATCCCAGGGGCCCAGGACCGTGTCGATAATGCCAAGGTGGTGGGTGCGCGATACCCAGTGGCAGGTGCCGCAGCCGGTATCCCTCTTGGAACCCCACTGTTGGCGAAGAGGTCAGCATGAGCGTTGTTGGCAGGAAACAGATCGCAATCACCTCGCCCAAGGCGCCCGCGGAGGTCGTGGCACGGGCCATTCCTGACCGTCCCGCAGCCAATGGTCGTGCTACTCCCTTCCGGATGCCCCGCGTGCAGTCTCCGCGATTTCCGGATCGTACCGTGGACATCCGCGATCATGGAGCGACGGCTGGCGGCGTCAGCGATTGCACTGTTGCGATCAATCAGGCAATTGACGCCTGTGCACAGGCTGGGGGCGGACGCATTCTTATCCCCAGCGGGCAATGGCTAACCGGGCCGATCCATCTCAAGAGTAATGTCGCACTGCACCTGGAGGAGGACGCTGTCCTTGTATTCAGCGACGATCCGCTGAAGTA
>CAZSJB010000430.1:0-3024 GCA_964606625.1 uncultured Tepidisphaeraceae bacterium
AGGCGGGCGGGGCGATCGATGACGAGCTGATCC
Organism: uncultured Tepidisphaeraceae bacterium; assembly: GCA_964606625.1. Classification (GTDB taxonomy): domain Bacteria; phylum Planctomycetota; class Phycisphaerae; order Tepidisphaerales; family Tepidisphaeraceae; genus CALEKX01. Next base: position 34 of record CAZSJB010000430.1, read on the forward strand.
AGCGGGCGGCAGAACTCGACACGAGGATGGCAACCGCCTGGTCAAACTTCGAGAAGAATGCAAAGTCTGCGATCCTGACCGTCATCACCTTCATGGATGATCTTTCCAATCATCCGGTGTTCGGGAAGCTCGGCGGCATGTTCGCCTTGGCAGATTTCGTCAAGGATCCATCCTGGCGGACTCTTTCAAACATCCTGTTCACCGGTGCGGCAACCGACGCCGTTCTAGGCGCGGCGGACAGTGGCGGAGGTGATCCGGCGGTCAACGCAGCACAGCGCCGAGTGGAGACGCTACGCGACCAGATCGAGAACCTGAAGAAACTTGGCTTTGATGCAACCGAGGCGGAACGCGAGCTTGCCATAGCGCAGGCCGAGCTCGAGCGGCTGGTGCGGGAGATTGTTGCGGGTGGCGTGGAGCCCTCGAAGCCGGGCGCCGGCCCCAGCACGACGACCATTATCCCCGGCGGCAGCGACAAGAAGAACCAGCGCGACCGGGCCGCAGAAGCTGCGCTGCGAGAACAGCAGGCAGTGCTCAGCCTCATAGATGCACTCAGTCACGAACTGTCGCTGATCGGCGAAAGTGACCTCGAGAAGGCCAAGGCCAACGCCATCCGACAGGCTGGCGCTGCGGCAACCGATGAACAGCGCGCGCAGATCGAGGCGCTTGTTACCGCTATCCATCAAGAGACCGAGGCGCTGAAGGAAAGGGAGGAGGCACAGCGGGCGCAGGCGCAGGCCATCAAGAACCTGTTCGACATGGGCGCAGATGCCCTGATCTCGATTGCCGAAGGCTCCGAAAGGGCGGAAGAGGCGATCAAGCGGCTTGCGATCCAGCTTGCGTTTGCTGCGGCTCAGGCTGCGTTGCTCGGGACAGGCCCGCTTGCAGGGCTGCTGGGCGGCGGAGGCGGTGGATCGTTTGTCCCGACTCCCGGTGCCGGGATGTTTGCCAGAGGCGCGGCCTTCAGCCGGGGCAAGGTGATCCCCTTCGCGCGTGGCGGCATTGTGGACAAGCCGACTGTGTTTCCGATGGCGCGGGGCATGGGGCTCATGGGAGAGGCAGGGCCGGAAGCTGTATTGCCCCTGCGTCGCGGCCCTGGCGGGCGGCTCGGTGTCGAGGCAGCAGGAGGCCAGCATGTCCACGTTACGGTCGGCATCGCGGCGGACAGCAACGGAAACCTGACGCCCTTTGTTGAGCGGGTTTCGCAGCGGACCGTGCAGGCAGGGCTTGCCCACTATGACCGGAACGTATTTCCCGCCCGGTTCGCGCAGGTCGCGGGTGATCCACGGAGGCGGTACTGATGGCCAAGAGCCGACAATGGCAGGGGCGTGTCCGGCCGCTCCGGCTGCCACGCCCTATCTCAGGATGCAGGCTTCATCCTCGACGAAGAACAGCTCGGGCAATATCCACGATGATCACGCCCGAAGGCCCCTCCCATCGCCATTGCGAGCCGGGCCGAACGGCAGGCCTTCACAAAGCGGCTTGCGACTGACACGACGGACTGGAAAGGGTCGCAAACCTTCCGGCATTCTGCCACGGTAAGCGTGTGGCTTGCCGAGCAACCGGTCAGCAGCGCCCAATTGGTCAGCCTTGCCATATCTCCACCTGCCCCCTTCTCGGGGGCAGGTGCAGAAGCGACGCTGCGCTTATTTCACCATTGCAGCCGGAAGCCGAGCCGGCCCCCCAGCACATGGCTGTCGCCGAAGTGTTCAAGGCTCGAGCTTGCGGTCACTTCACCATAGAGCGAATACTTGTCGTTGCCCCAATTATAGGTGCCGCCAAGCCCGATCTCGCCCCAGAGGCGGTCATTTTCAGAGGCGACCGTCGTTCCGGATACATTCACCTTCGTGCCGCCGAGCAAGTCGTAGTGCAGATTGCCGATGCCGTAGAACACGGCCCGCTGCACCTGGCCGTCCTCGCCCGTCCAGCTGGCATGCCGCTCCAGAGCGAGGCCGAGGCGTCCGCGCAGGCTGTCGCCATCCTCCAGGGAGACTTCCTCCGCGAACGGGCCGGTGAAGTCGTCGAAGCGGACATTGGCGTAGACGAGCTGCGCCTGAGGTGTCAGGTTCAGACTTTCGCCAAGGGCGATCCGCTTGCCGGTCTCCAGCGACAACGCGTAGCCGAAGCCATGATTGCCGTCGGAGAGCGTGCCGAAGATGCCGGAGGACAGGTCGCTGTCATACCAGGTGAGCTGGCCCTGGCCGTCGACATAGAAGCCGTTGACGCCATACCAGGTCAGGCTGGCGCCGACGCCATAGGCATCGGTCCGGATCCTGCCATTGCCATAACGCGAGGCGACATCTGCCGAGCCATGGCCGTAATGGGCGTTGATGCCGCCGATCAACCGGCCGCCCTGGCTCTCGGAGAGGAGGCCGTCGACACCGGCCCGGACGCGCCAGTAGTCGAGATCGTACCCTGCGCCGCTCGTGCTGACATGCGGATCGAACCGGCCGCTTGCACCCTCGACCTGGACCCATGCGCCGCTGCCGTCGATCTTTGTCCCGGAGCTGCCACTCTCGTCGTAGCCGTAGTAGCGGGCCTGCTCCGGCGTTACCGTGCAAAGGTAATTCTGCGCCGGATCCTTGCAGAAGACGGTGGCTTCGGGTGATGCCTGCGGCTCGTTCCAGTAACGGTTGCCGACGCGCTGCTGGAGCGTCGGCAGGCCGTTCAGGCCGAGCAGGATCTGGGGATAGGCTTCATAAACCGGTACTGCGGGCTGATAGAGCAGCTCGCCGTCAAGGAGCTGCGAACGCAGATACCAGTCGCCATCCGCGGGATCGGAAACGCCGTTCTTCCAGAGCGTGTAGCCGTAGGCACCGGCGATGACGGCCTGCTGCCCCTCGATCTCGTAATTGCCGACGAGGCTGAACTCGCCATCCGATTCGCCGTCGACCCGGATGATCCGGATGCCATCGCCCGTCGTCTGCGCGCCCAGCCCATCCGTGTTGCGGACGATGACGCTGGAGGTGCCGGAAGTGTTCTCCGTCACATGCA
>CAZSJB010000431.1:0-3023 GCA_964606625.1 uncultured Tepidisphaeraceae bacterium
CTCACTCGAAGCCCATGTCCTGTGGGAACGCGATGAACCCGAATGGCGCTTTCTCGACAGCGGCAGCGATCTCAAGGAACAAACTGGCCGCACCTACCCAGCCCGCGAACTGCAATACACCATCACGCTCGTCAACGGCCAGACCCTCCACGGCGGCATCGTCGCCCCGCTGTACTTTAAATCAGCCACCGACAGCAACCGCCGCCAAACCCTCGTCCTCCACAAACGCCAAAAAGGCGAAATCGGCCAGACACTGGAGCAACTGATCTATCTCCAGAAAGTCGAACTGGCGGAGTGATCGGACATGAAGGAACGTAGCTCTTCATCCAGTCGGTCATGAAGGGGACGTCGCGGCTCTGTCTCCGTGCCACGCAGCCCACAGGAAGCTGCCTATAATGGCTGCGTATATGACGAGTCTGAAGTAATCCATGTATTCCACCCAGCAAGGTTGCGAATCCACCGCCCATCGCCTACCCCACCTGTGGCCGCCAACTGAGAAACACCCATGCCTGAGACTGACACAACGTTGTCCGGGTTAAGAGGCTTTCCCCCCTGCGGATGCACGAGGGATGATTTTTGCATTTTGTTTGCAACGTTTTGGACGGGGGGGTGTCAGAGATAAGGGGGGAGAACATCCGGGTTGGATGGAAGGAATCAAGCATGCGCGGAGTTCATAATATCGGATTGGATGGGGACCATGGACGAACACCGACTATCCGGTTGCGCAAACGTACGGCGTATCCCGCACAGCGAACCCACTGCAAAGCCATTGCCAACCCACTGCGCCCCTGCCTGGACCGCATTTACATTGCGCCAAGGGGATTCGGCCCGGGCAAAGCCATCTTTGGGCACTTCTTGTGCAAACCCAGTTTGGCGTTGCGCGTCTGGGCGCCGGATGGGAAGCCGGGTGGCTGAATCGCGTGAAACTCCCGCCCCGCTTTGCCTTTTGCCCCAGCCGACCTTAATCTGAAACCTGCCTATGATCGTCCTGATCGACAACTACGATTCGTTCACCTACAACCTCGTGCAGAAGCTGGGGGAGGTATCGCCCCGCTCGCGCATTGAGGTCTTCCGCAACGACAAGGTCACGATTGACCAGATCGAAAATCTCAACCCCACGCACATTGTCATCAGCCCCGGCCCCTGTACACCGCGCGAAACAGGAATCAGCAATGACGTGGTGCGCCATTTCGGCCCGAAGGTGCCGCTGCTGGGGGTGTGCCTGGGACACCAGTGCATCGGCTTCACAGCCGGCGCGGTGGTCGGCCGGGCCGAGCGCCTGATGCACGGCAAGTCCGACAAGATCCACCACGACGGCAAGCGCATCTACGAAGGGATGCCCAATCCCTTCACTGCGACACGGTATCATTCCCTGATCATCCGCCGGGAAACCCTGCCGGATGACTATGAAATCGTTGCCTGGACGGCGGATGACGAGATCATGGGCATCCGCCACAAGTATTGGCCGCTGGAGGGGGTGCAGTACCACCCTGAAAGCTTTTTGACAGAACAAGGTGAAAAGCTGCTGGCAAACTTCCTGAAAATGAAGCCCGTCGAGGCTGCCGCCAGCCGCTGACTGCCCACGGATCTCCCATGACCCATCGCCCCAATTTCATCCTGCTCATTGGGGAAGACGCCGGACGCGCCCTGGGGTGCTACGGCGATTCCGATGCCCGCACGCCCAACCTCGATCGGTTGGCTGCCGAGGGGTGTCGCTATGACAACGCCTTCAGCACAGCCCCCGTTTGCGCGCCAAGCCGATGCACCTTGGTAACCGGACAGTACGCCTGGTCGATCGGGGCGCATCACATGCGGTCGACGCTGTTGTCACCACCGCGGTTATTCACCGAACTGCTTCGCGAGAACGGGTACTACGTCAACTGGGAGAACAAGACCGATTTCAACTTCGACCCGCCACAGGCCTTTGCGGACGATCGCAAACCATGGCTGGACGATCTGCGGAACAATCGGCTGCCGGATCAGCCGTTTTTCCTCTATCACAACGTCCACATCACGCACGAAAGCACGATGTGGGCCAGCCCCTGGGACGGCCACGGCGCTGTCCAGGACCGGCTGGCCAGCCGGCACCTGCTGTCGCCCGATCAGCAGGTCGACCCGGCAACCGTGCGAGTTCCGGCGTATCTGCCGGATACCCCCGAAGTGCGGACCAACATCGCGCGGTTCTACGAAGCCCAGGCCCTGGCAGACCGCCAGATCGGTCAGGTGTTGGAGGCGCTGGACCGCTCGCCCCATCGCGACAACACGGTGGTAATCTACCTGACGGATCACGGCCGCGGGCTGATCCGCGAAAAGCGATGGCTTTACGGGGCGGGGATCCATCTGTCGCTGGTCATCCGCTGGCCGGAGGGGATCGAGGCGGGGTCGGTCAGCGATGAGCTGGTCAGTTGGGTGGACATCGCGCCGACAGTCCTGTCGCTGGCGGGCATCGATCGTCCCGCCACCATGCACGGCCGTGTGTTTCTAGGGCCGCGCAAGGATCCGCCACGGGAATATGTCTTTGCCGGCCGTGACCGGATGGACGAAGCATTCGATCGCTGTCGCGCTGTTCGCGATAAACGCTGGCATTACATCCGCAACTACTATCCGCAGTTGCCCTGGTGCCAGCGGAATGCGTACATGGAGCACATGGAGACGACGCAGGTGGTGCGTCAGATGAACGCGCGCGGCGAACTGAACGACGCCCAGCGGCTGTGGATGGCCCCCACCAAGCCGGCTGAGGAGCTCTACGATGCCCTGGCCGATCGCGACATGATCAACAATCTGGCAGGCGATCCCGACCACGCCCAGACACTCATCCGTATGCGCCAGGCCCTGGATGCTGAAATGGCCCGCCATGGCGACCTGGGCGAGTTGCCTGAGCGGGAGCTGATCCGCCGCGGGTTAGTGAAGGATCGGCTGGACGAATTCGCCGCCAGGATTGAGCCACTCCCCGAGCCCCTGCGCGTCGGGGTCGAGCGAACCGTCCTCGAAATGCCGCAGTAGCTGCCGCAGCGACCCTCGGC
>CAZSJB010000432.1:0-3021 GCA_964606625.1 uncultured Tepidisphaeraceae bacterium
AGGGTCCGGATCCCATCAGGAAACCCACAGACTGATTAAACTCCTGGGGTGTGACCCGACCATAAAAATGGTCTGGCAGGACCATAAACCCAGCCGCCAGTTCAAACGCCAGGACAGAGGGCTCGGTGAAGGTAAACCGCACCGAGTATTCCCCCGTCTTTTCCACGTTGGCGATTCGACACAAATAAGCCCGCTGCCGCGGCGCGTCGATCTTCTCGTTCATGATGAAGTTGTAGGTGAACACGACATCGTCGGCCGTCATCGGTTCACCATCGGCAAAGCGCACATCCCGCCGCAGATTGAAATCAATGATCAGCGGAACAGGCTTGTCCGGGTGTGCAGCGATCTGCTCAGGAGACAGGCCCTGGGCTTCCATCTTTTCCACAAAGGCCTGATACTCTTTGCTCTGATCTGTAACCTTCCAGTCCAGTGCCAGCAGCCCCTCGCAGAGCGTCTCGATGACATAGCTCTGCACTGTGCTGGCGTAAGCATCACCTGAAAGCAGCGGTGTCAGCTTGGCGATTCCTCCACCAAAGGCATCGATGACGCGATCCCCCATCGCGAAATCCGGCATGCGGTAAGCCTTTTCCAGACGGGCAAAAGCTGGGACGGAAGATTCCACCTGCCTGCCTGTCTGAGTGGTGGGACTACCGATGGTCGGCACACCTCGCTGCAAAAGGGTGCGGATCTCGCGAAGCGTGCTGCTTTGCTCCTTGAGGCTGATGCGCATCTCATTCATCACATCCCACTGGCGGTCGTACTGGAGCATGGCGAACCAGATCAGGACGATTATTCCCCCCAGTAACAGGAACAAGACAAAATCTTTGACACCAAACCGATTTTCCATGCATGCCTCGCAGGAGCAGGAGTAGTCAGCAGTCAGCGGCAAGTAGCCTGATACAAGTAATCAGTGACCCGCTCAGATTTTCGCTGCCTCGCGCTTTGGGTCAAACAGGTCTCGCAGGCCGTCGCCCAGGAAGTTCAAACTCAACAGTGTGACAGCAAGCAGCACACAGGGGAACAGCAATAACCACCAGTCGGGGTCGATCGGATTCAGTGCGGGCAATAAGCCGTCGCTGGCGAGCGATCCCCAGGTCGGCAGAGGCGGCTGGATGCCGATTCCCAGAAAGCTCAGGAATGATTCCTGCAAAATCGCCTGGGGAACGATGAGGGTCGCGTAGACGGTAATTGGCCCGATCAGGTTCGGCAGCAGATGACGGATGAAGATGCGCCTTTCGCGCAAACCGGCTGCTCGGCAGGCTTCGATGAAGGGCTGGGCGCGCAGCGACAGCACCTGGCCGCGAATCACGCGCGCCATGGTCAGCCACGAAACCGAGCCAATCGCAACAAACAGCACGACCAGATTGGCGACATACTGATTTCCCAACCAGTCCGCCAGGCGATCCTCAAACGCCACCTTGATCAAGATGACCATCAGGACGTACGGCAGCGCAAACAGCACATCCACGCTTCGCATCAGCAGGGCATCAACCCATCCCCCGCGATATCCGGCAATCAGTCCAACCGCCACCCCCAGCACGACCGAAATGGCTGCCGCCGCGAGCCCGATGAACAGGCTGATCGCCCCCCCGACAAGACATCGTCCCAGGAGGCTGCGTCCCAACTTGTCGGTCCCGAACCACATCGGCAACGATGCATCGGGCGCCTGCACCGCCTGGGCTGGGTTCTGGCGATCGTAATGCAGCGGCGGCAGGGCACCATCCTTCTCAGCCATCACGGTCCAGGGCAGCGATACTACACACACCAGCACCATCAACATCAGCACACCCCCACCGATCACAATGCGTCCGCTTCGCCGCGCGCGTCGCCAGAGCGTATCCGGCGGCGCCTCGGTCAGATGCATCGGGATGGGAACAGCGGTGGTAGACATTGGCTGAGTGCGATTTTTCTGCCGTCCAGGTGCGAGCAGCTACACTGCTTCACCCCACTTCAATCCGTGGATCAAACCACGAATATGCCAGATCGACCAGAAGATTAAACCCTAATACCATCGTCCCATAGACCATCACCACCCCAAGGATCAGGGTACGATCCCGGTTGGCGACACTGTTGACAAAGTGCTGCCCCAAGCCGGGGACATTGAAGACCTCTTCAACCACAAATGACCCGGTCAACGTCATCGCGGCTGCCGGCCCGAGATAGCTGAGAATCGGCAGAATCGCGTTGCGCAGACAATGCTTCCAGATGACGGTGGCCCGGGTCAATCCCTTGGCGCGGGCGGTGCGGACAAAATCGCTGCTGAGCGTATCGATCATCGAGACGCGCGTCAGCCGGGTGATGTAAGCCATCGGCAGCAATGACAGCGCCACTCCCGGCAGCACCATCGCCCGCAGAGTTCCCCATTCCCCTACTGGGAACCACCCCAGCCAGACGGCAAAGATACTCAATAGGATGGACGCCACCACGAAACTCGGCAAACTGATCCCAGCCAGCGCAACCGTCAGGCTGAACCAGTCAAACGCTCCACCGCGCCGCACGGCTGCCAGCGTGCCGATCCCCACCCCCACCAGCACCGCCAGCGTAATTGCAAATAATCCCAGCGTCACCGAGACCGCCAGCGCATCGCCCATGATCTCGTTCACCGTCCACTCCCGATGGGCCATGCTCGGCCCGAAATCGCCGCGGGTGATCAGCCGCCAGGGATAGTAGGCCAGAAACTTCCAGGGAGAGTCAGCATGAAACTCCTGACGAAGTTGCGCAATCGTGGCGGGATCGATCTGCCGATCCGGCTGGGAAAATGGGTCCCCCGGCGCCCACCAGACCAGCGCAAATGTGACCAGGTAGATGATCGCCAGGATCAACGGAAACTGTAGCAGGCGATAGGTGACAAAGCGAAGCATGGAGCAAGTGAACCACACAGCCACGGAGAAACATCTGTTGTTAAGCGATGTCTCCGTGTCGTTGGGCCTTCGTGGCGACTGAGAGAACCTTAATCCACATCGCGCTTAACGCCAAGCCGCTTGAAGTCCTGCTGGTTGCGCGGATTCGGCTGAAGACCGG
>CAZSJB010000433.1:0-3016 GCA_964606625.1 uncultured Tepidisphaeraceae bacterium
GCGCGGCTTCGCTCATGCGCTCCTTGGTCCAGGGGGGATCCCAGACCAGGTCGACGTTGCAGCTCTTGACCTCATCAAGTTCTTCAATTTTCTGCTCAACTTCGGCGACGATCTGGCCCGCAACCGGGCAGCCGGGGGCGGTGAGGGTCATGCGGACTCTTACCGCATTATCTTCGGCGATGTCGATCCCGTAGATCAGACCCAGTTCATACACATCCACGGGGATTTCCGGATCGTAAACCGTCTTCAATCGCTCGATGATTTTTTCTTCCAGAGCCTTGTGCTCGGGCGACTTGGTAGTGTCGATGGCTCGGTCGATCAGCGATCGCTGGTTAGGGGGGCGGTTGTCAGCCGGCTTGTTGGTGGCAAATTCCTGTCGCAATTGCTCCACCTTATCGTTGGGGTTGACGACGGGCAGATGAGAAAGACTTGTGGGTTTACGCGCTTCGCTCATGTCAATCCTCGTTGTTCATGACGCGCTCAGCGGCAGCGCGGATGCGGCTGATCATGCCAGCCAAGCCGTTTCGTCGCTGTGAGCTGATGAACTGATCCAAGCCGATACGGCTGAAAAAGCCTTCGATGTCGAAATCGAGCACATCTTGGGCTTTCTGTCCTGAGTATAGGCGCTGAAGAATCGCGATGAGCCCGCGCACGATATCGGCGTTGGAATCGGCTGTGAACTCCAACACGCGGTCTGTACCAGGTTTTTTACGGCCGATGAGATACACCTCACTCATGCAGCCGGGGACACGGGCTGTGAGCCGTTTGAGCGTGTCAAAGGCATGCGGCAGCTGGTGGCCCAGGTCGAGTACGTACTGGGTGCGCGATTCACGATCCTCGAACAGTTCGAAGTCTTCAGCCAGGGCATCGGCGGCGGCTTGGGGCGAATCGGCCGATGCTTCGGCGAAGGGGAGCTGGTCGGGATCCACGTCCTTGACGGCTGCGACCGTCGCGGTTACCGGGCGCGTCGCTTTTTTCGATTCGATCAGGCGATGCAGCGATGCGACCAGCTTGTCGATGTCTTCGCGCGTGTTGTAGAAGGCGAAACTGGCGCGTGTGGTAGCCGGCACCTTGAGGCGGTCCATCAGCGGCATGCAGCAGTGATGGCCGGTGCGGACGGCAATGCCGTCGCGGTCAAGCGCCATGCCGATGTCGATCGCGCTGATCGGCGGATCGTCGATGACAAAGCTGATCGCACCCGCACGCCTCCTGGCTTTGCCCAGGATCCGCACGCCGGGCAGGGCGCCAATCTGGGACAGACCATATGCCAGTAGATCCTGTTCGTGGGCTTCGAAGGCCTCAAAGCCGATGCGGGTGAGGTAATCGATTGCGGCTGCCAGACCGATGGCGCCGGCGATATCGGGGGTGCCAGCTTCGAACTTGTTGGGCAGCGGGGCGTAAGTCGTGCCGCTGAAGCTGACGCTTTCGATCATGTCGCCGCCGCCCAGCACAGGGGGCATGGCTTCGAGCAGTTCGCGTCGACCCCACAGTACACCGATGCCCGTCGGGCCAAACAGCTTGTGCCCGGAGATGGCATAAAAATCACACCCGAGTGCCTGGACATCGGTCGGGTAATGAGCGACCCACTGCGCGCCATCGATCAGCACCTTCGCGCCGACCTTCTTGGCGCGGGTGATGATGGTTTCCACATCTTGGATTGTACCCAGCGCGTTGGACACATGTTGGACGGCGACAAGTTTGGTGCGCTCGGTGAGCAGTTCATCCAGCCGATCGAGGATCAACTCCCCGTCATCGTTCATGGGGATGACGCGGACGGTCGCCCCCGTGGCTTGGGCAGCCATCTGCCACGGGACAATGTTGGAGTGATGCTCCATCTCGCCGACGAGGATTTCATCGCCGGTTTTCAGGTTGGAGCGGGCCCAACTCAGCGCAACCAGATTGATCCCCTCGGTTGCGTTGCGAACGAAGATGCACTCCACCGGATCGGGGGCATTGATGAATCGGGCCACAGTGCGGCGTGCCGCGTCGTGGGCTTCAGTGGCCCGCTGGCTGAGCGCGTAGATGCCGCGATGAATATTGGCGTTGTCGTGGGTGTAGTAATGGACCAGTGCGTCGATGACAGCCTGGGGTTTTTGAGTGGTGGCTGCGTTGTCAAGGTAGACCAGCGGTTTGCCGTTCATCCGGGTCTGGAGGATGGGAAAATCCCGACGAAGGGCGTGGGGATCAAAGTGCCGAGTGGCGGGTTGAGCAGCCAGTTGAGTCATGATGATTTCACCGCAGAGACGCTAAGACGCAGAGTTTACCTTCCTTAACCTCCGACTTCTCCGCGATCTTCGCGTCTCCGCGGCGAAGTCGTTTTTACAGCACTTCCGCGTCGAAGGCACCCAGATCTGTAATTCGCAGGTCCTGGGGCAGGCCATGTTGAGCGGCCATGAAGTCTTCGATGCGGGCGCGAACGGGTTCAACGGCGATACGCCGGGTGACGTCCGCGGCAAACGCGTAAGTCAGTAGATGCTTGGCTGCATCCAGGCCGACACCCCGGCTTCGGAGATAGAAGAGCATGTCTTCATCGACCGGGCCGATGGTGCTGCCGTGGGTGCACTTCACATCATCGGCGTAGATTTCCAGCGCCGGCATGGAGTTGACAGTCGCATTTTCCGAGAGCAGCAACGACTTGCTGGTCTGCTTCGAGTCGGTCTTCTGGGCTTCCTGGTGGACGTAGATCTGGCCCTTGAAGACAGCGCTCGATTTGCCGTCCAGTACGTGCTTGTACAGCTCGTGGCTGGGACAGTTGGGACTGGCGTGGTCCAGCAGGGTGTGGTTATCGCAGTGCTGCTCACCTTCAAGAATCACCAGGCCATTGAGGACGGCGTAGGCTCTTTCGCCTGCCATTTTCACACCGGCATCATTGCGCGTGAGGCGCCCGCCGATGGTGGTGTTGTGGCTGATGAAATAGCTGTCGCGGCCGAGATTCACATGCATGGCTGCCGTGTGGAACGCCTGCACGGATTCCTGCTGCAGCTTGTTGTGATCGATGCGCGAATCCTGACCAATC
>CAZSJB010000434.1:0-3015 GCA_964606625.1 uncultured Tepidisphaeraceae bacterium
TGGAGGCTGATCGTGTGCGTGGAGATGACCACCCGCTTGCGGTGGCGCACCGCCCAATGGATCGCAGGAATCAGATAGGCAAATGACTTGCCCACCCCGGTTCCGGCTTCGACCAGCAGGTGATGCTTCTCAGCGAACGCGCGCTCGACCGCTTCCGCCATCTCTAACTGCTGGGGGCGGTGCTCGTACCGCTCGCCAAGCCGCCGGGCGATGGCCCCTTCCGGTCCGAGGATGTCGATGAGCGTGCTGGGCATTGGGAATTTCCGGGTTCGTTCCTGGGGATCCTGCAAGCTCCCCCGTCGCTGCTGGCTGGGAGACAGTCGCCAATCAGCATCCTAACTTACACCGCCGGCTGTCGGTTTCCTATACTACGTACGTGCGATTGCTGATCACAGCTGACATTCACTATAACCACCCGCGCTCGCGGAAGCTGGCCGACGGGCTGATTGACCAGATGAACGCAGCCGGGGGTGACGGGGTGCTGGTGATCGGCGATACCGGCGTCGCCGATAGCGATTCAATCGAGCGGGCGCTGGAGCGGTTCACCATCAACGGACCACGGCTGTTCGTGGCGGGCAATCATGAACTGTGGACGCATGGCGACGACAGTTATCGGTTTTATCATAAAAAACTTCCCCGCCGCCTGGCGAATCTTGGCTGGCGGTGGCTGGAAGCAGATCCATTTGTAACAGAGGGCTTTGCCATCGTCGGCAGCGTGGGGTGGTATGACTACTCGATGGCTGAGCCGGCGCTGGGTATTCCCGAACGGTTTTATGCCGCAAAAGTCTCCCCCGGAGCTGCCCATCGCCTCAGCGAGTTCAAACCGCTGCTGGAAGACCCCTCCGACATCCCCGAGTCCGCACAAAACATCGTCGCTCGCTGGAACGATGGCAAGTTCGTCAAGCTGCAGCGCAGCGATCCGGTATTTCTGCAAGAGCTGCTCGACCGCCTCCAGACACAGCTCGATGCGCTGCGGGAAGTGCCGCAGATCATCGCAGCCATCCATCACCTGCCGTTTGCGGAACTGCTGCCGCCGCGCCACAGCGCCCAATGGGACTTTGCCAAGGCATATCTCGGCAGCCCGCGCATCGGCCAGGTGCTGCTGCGATATCCTAATGTCACGCGTGTTTATTGCGGTCACAGCCACTATCCCGCGCAAGCCACTGTCGGGCACGTCCACGCCATCAACATCGGCAGCGGCTATCGCGTCAAGCATTTTCAGACGCTGGACCTGCCGGACTGACGTCTTACTCCCCTATCGCTACGGACAGTGGCGTGTATAACTTGCTCGTATGACAATGCACGCAGATTTTGTGATCGATGTTCCAGCCGGATTTGAGGCGCTGATTCCGGCAGACGCGAAGGTGGAAACGCTGGCTGACGGATTCCAGTTTGTTGAGGGGCCGGTCTGGAGCAGCCGGGAGGGTGGATTTTTGCTGTTCTCCGATATCCCGGCGTCGCGCATTTACCGCTATACCCACCAGACCGGCGCACGCGTATGGCGCGATCCCAGCGATCACGCCAATGGCAACACGCGTGACCGTGAAGGCCGGCTGATCACCTGCGAGCATGGCACGCGCACCGTCACACGCACCGACGATGACGGCCGGCGGGTCACGCTGGCTGCGTCGTACCAGGGCAAGCGTCTGAACAGCCCCAACGATGCCGTTGTGAAAAATGACGGGACGATCTGGTTCACCGATCCCCCGTACGGGCTGAAGAATCAGTTGGAAGGAAAGGAATTGGATAAGCAGCACGTCTTCCGCCTGGACCCGGAGACGCTGGAACTGACATCGGTGGTGGATGACTTTGTGCGTCCCAATGGGCTTTGCTTCTCGCCCGATTTTTCGAAGCTGTACATCGCCGATACCCAGCTGCGCCACATTCGCGTCTTTACGGTAAACCCGGACAACACGCTCAGCGGGGGTGAAATTTTCTGCACAATCGACGTCGGCGGACCGGATGGGATTCGCTGCGACGAAACCGGCAATCTCTGGTCGACTGCGGGCGACGGCGTCCATATCTTCGCGCCCGATGGACGGCGCCTGGGCAAGATTCTTACGCCGCTGTGCGATGATCCGAAGAACCCCGGCCGGCAAATTCGCCTTTGCGCAGCCAATCTCTGCTTCGGCGGGCCGGATCACAAAACCCTGTTCATTACCGCGCGGACCAGCCTGTACAGCATTTCCGTCGCAATCCCTGGGGCAGAGAAGTTCTGATTACTGCCCGGCTGGAGCCAGCACCAAAGCGCAGCGAGCAGGCACGTACACCTGGAGACTTTGCCGATGGTTGCCGTGAGCGATGTTCTGCCACGGAAAGTGCATCGCCTCCTGCACCAGGCCTGGCCCGGAGAACCGCACCGCATCGGTGCTCAGCACCAGCCGATAATCCATCGCCTCGGGAATCGGAATGCGCCAATCGGCGTAACTGTTGGTCGGATGAAAGTTGAAAACAAATACCAGCCGCCCCCGGCGATAGACCAGTTGCTTGTCTGTTTCATGGATCCATAGCTGCTCAATGAGCGGATCACTCAGCACATGATACATGCGATCCAGTTCCTGCATCGCCGCATCAAACGCCTGTAATCCCTCGTAACGCAGGTAGCCGTTATCCGCCAGGCTCCACTGTCGACGACAGTACTGGTAGGAATAGCCATTGCCCTCCCGCGGGAAATCGATCCACTCGGGATGCCCAAACTCATTGCCCATGAAATTGAGATACCCCTCCCCCGCCAAGCTGAAGGTGATCAGCCGGATCAACTTGTGCAGCGCGATGCCACGGTCGATGATCAGCGACTGACTGGCCTTGTCCATGTGCCAGTACATCTCCTGATCCATCAGCCGGAAGGCCAGCGTCTTGTCGCCCACCAGCGCCTGATCGTGACTTTCGGCATAACCAATATGCTTTTCGCCAGGACGACGGTTCAGCAGTGTGTAATACAACTCCCCAAGGTTCCACTGCTCGTCGGTCTTTTCGCCTTCGCCTTCTTCCTCGGATTCCTCGTCGTCGGTTTCC
>CAZSJB010000435.1:0-3001 GCA_964606625.1 uncultured Tepidisphaeraceae bacterium
GTGTCCTTGAGGAACTGCACGTAAAGCCGATTGATCCGCATGAAGCGACTGCACAGGCACTTGAGCTCGCGGCAGTCGTCTTCGCCGCAGGTGCAGGGCTGTTCGATATCCGCCGGCAGGGCATCAATCGCCCGGAGCACATCGTAGATTCGCACCTGCTCGGGGAGCAGGGCACTGCGGAATCCACCATGCAGGCCCTTCTGGCTGTCCACCAGCCGAGCGCGAGCAAGCTTCTGCAAGGTCTTGCCCAGATAGTTGGCGGGAACCTTGATCTTCTCTGCAATCCGCACTGCCTGATGATAATTGTCATCCGGCTGCTGGGTCAGATAGATCAGGGCGTGAAGGGCATACTTCGCGGTTTGAGTGAGCATAAATGAAACCTCCTAATGAGATATACTTATCTTATTAGCTGATTTGCAGAATGCAACACCTATTCGCATAAAAATATCTTATTTTATTCGCCCTGGCTCCGGGGGGATTTCCTGCACATCTGGGAAGTGTCGTAGAAAAACAGCCCACCCAAATCCTCTGTCGATAGAGGCGTTTCATCGACACCGGCTGAAAAAAACAGCCGGAACCTGTCCAACTTTTGTGGTGAGTGTCCATGTACGAGTAGAATGACCCTCTCAACCACCCCCACGATGGATGATCAGACCCTCCTGCGGCGCTTTGCTCATGGCAGCTCGGAAGAGCAGCGGCAATCCGCCTTTACCGAGCTCGTAAACCGCCATGTGAACTGGGTTTACGCATCCGCCCTTCGGCAGGTCGGCGACCCCGCCCTAGCCGATGACGTGACGCAGGCGGCGTTCGTGCTGCTGTGGCGCAAGGCAGGGTCGCTGGGCGAGCGGACGCGCCTGGCGGGCTGGCTGTTCCAGGCGACGCGCAACCTGGCGCGCGATGCGATCAAGCTTCGCCGGCGCCGCATCACCCACGAACACAAAGCTGCGATGATGAACCCGACGATCAGCGAAGCTCACGCGGATCTGTGGCCGGATATGGCTCCCGCACTGGACCGGGCGCTCGCATCGCTGGGTCCGACCGACCGGGACGCCGTGGTCCTCCGGTACCTGCGGCAACTGAGTCTGGAAGAACTGGCGGATGCATTGTCGATCTCGCAGGCAGCCGCCCGCAAGCGAGTGGAGCGTGCGATGGATCGGCTGCGCAGTATCTTGAGACTTCGGGGCGTGACGGCACCGGTCAGCGCGATCGCCGCGGCCCTCCTGGCCCATGCCGCCCCTCCAGCCCCGGCATCGGTCGCAGCCGCAGCCGCCCTTCCCACCAGCGCCTCCGCCACCGCGCAGGCCCTCGCAACCGCACCCCAAGTGTGGGCAACCAAAGTGAAAGCGGTCGCAGTGGCGATGGGTGTCGTGCTGGTGGCTGTGAATGTCGCGCTCTTCCTGACGATCCCGACGTCAAAGCAAGCCGCTCCCGCAGGCGCGGCGGTTCCGCCCCCGCCTCCCCAAGCCGCATCGGAGCTTTCGCCGGCACAGCAGGCGCGCGAGGCGATGGCCAACTCACGGACGATCTATCTGACCTATACCGATGTTGAACAACAAACCCGCGTCTGGTTCGATGCCCAACGCGGCATCGCCTTCACACATGGGGATTCAGCCGTATGGACCATCAATAACGGCACCCATCAGTGGCATCTTACTGATGGCGCAACCGTCGCCGGGCGCAGCCGAAGTGTCATCGCACTCTCGCGTCTGCGCGATGTCCTGATCGGCTGGATGGTGCAGATGATCCAGAACGGCGACCTGGAACGACACGCCCCCGCCGACCAGGTGATCGAGGGCGTCGCAGGGACCGCCTATCGCGTTATCCCGCCAGACCCCAACGCGGGCGAGCCGTTGCTGGCGTGGTTCGATCCGCAGCACCGCCTTCTCCAGGCAGCCATCGAAGAGGTTGATGAACCGGAACTTGATGAACCAATGTTCCGCTTTACCTACGATGCGCCCGTCCCCGAGGGCCTGTTTGAGATCGAGGATCGTGAGAACATGCGGGTAATCGATACCGACGCGTGGTTGGCTGAGGCATTTCCGCTGGACGAGGCGGCGCAGCGGATGGATGTCCTGGGATCGCACGTGACCGTGCATGCGGTGCGGCGCGGCGAAGGTGGAGACGTATTCCTGGCGATCGTGACGCGCCTGACCGATCGGTCGCTGCGCGAGGCGCCGCCGTCATTGATGCTGATCCCCTCAGTTGGTTTGTCGCACATGGCGGCGGAGGCGCATCCCGGATTAATACCGGATGATCTGGATACGCACCGAGCCTATCGGCTGGGTGCAGCGCGTGGAGAGACGTGGGTGGTTGGGTGGTACATCCTGGTACCAAACGCGCAGGCGGCGCGGGCTGACCGATGCACGATCGGGATTGAACTGAATGCAAGCGGCCTGATCCATGACTGGCTGACCGAACGGGGACTGCCAGTGTCACACGCCGCCCGGATTGAGCTGGATCTGCGCGACGCGCCGCCGTCGTCCCTCGACCAGATAACACGGCAGTTGCACGCCCAGGCGAGTGAAATCGGGCCGGCGCTGCACTGGTTCGGGCTTGCCCAGGCGGTTTCAGTCATGGACGGCCGGGGCAGGGAGTTCAGGGTGGTTCCCGTAGAGGGGTACAAGCTGGACGCTTATCAAGCCAACGTGGCCGAGGCCTTGAAGGATCTGCGTCGGAAATAAGGTTGCCCGTTCCCCAATCCCCCTGATTGGCGGTAGTATTTGCGCCATGACCGACTCTCCACCTTGCCTGCTGCTGTGCGAGGATGATCCGTCGACGCGGCGGGCACTGGGCCTTTACCTGCGTAAATCAGGGTATGCGGTGGAAGAGGCGGCTGATGGGGGCACAGCCATCCGGCAGCTCAAATCACAAAAAATTGATCTGCTGCTGCTCGATCTGCAAATGCCCGACGGCGACGGGTTTGCGGTGCTGAATTACGTCTACGAGCATCGCCAGGCCCTGCCGGTGATTCTCCTGACCGGGTTGCCACCTGACCAGATCC
>CAZSJB010000436.1:0-2994 GCA_964606625.1 uncultured Tepidisphaeraceae bacterium
GCCCGCAGCCAGGGCCGCCAGCAGGATGTACCAGTAGTTGGTCATGAACCCCGACAGCGCCAGCAGCAGCTTGGTCGGTGCGGGAAGGGCCGCTTCCTTACCTTTAAAGATCGCCATGAACCGGGGCAGTACGAATACCAGCAGGAAGATCGTCGTGCCGATGGCCATCGTCCCGATGATGCCCGGATAGATCATGGCGCCGCGCACCATGCTGGTGGTTTCGATCTGCTGGGAGAGATAGCTGGCGATCTTGTCCAGCATCTTGCTGAATCCACCGGACAGCTCTGAGGCCTTCACCATGTTGATGTAAAGCGGGCTGAAGACCTTGGGATGGCGCATCAGCGCCTCGGAGAACTGTTTTCCCGATTCCACATCCTTCTTCATCTGTAGAAGGATGGCTTTGAACTTGGGGTTCTCAGTCTGTTCGGCAATTCCTTCGATGGCTGCGCGGATGCTGATCCCGGCGCGGATCATGACGGCGAGTTGGCTGGTGAAGGACTGGACATCCTTGGCGCTGGGGCCGAAGGCGAAGCTCAGATTGAGGCTGGACGCCCGTTTGGCGCGCTCCAGGGGTGCCAGGGCGATGATGTACTCGCCGCGCTGGCGGAGCTGCTGGGAAGCGGCTCCGATATTGGCGGCGTTGATCACGCCCTGCGTGACCTTGCCCTGAGCATTCCGGGATTCATAGCGATAAGTGGGCATTACTTTTGGCAGGCGGCTGGCTGCAGGCTGCAGGCTGCGGATTTATGGCGACCTGCGGCGTGCTGCCGGTTGCCCGCCCTCCTTATGCTGCCAGTGCACGTTCCAGTTTCTCGGGATGCGCAGCCTGGGCGATTGCATCCTCGCGGCTGATATAACCGTTGACGTAAAGCTGCTTGATCGAGCTGTCCAGCGTCTGCATGCCGATGCCGCGACTGGTCTCGATGATGTTGGGAATCTCGAAGATCCGGTTCTCGCGGATGCAGTTGCGTACTGCCGGCGTACAGAGCATGACCTCGACGCCCGGGATCATGCCCGGCTGATCGGCGCGCTTGAACAGCGTCTGGCTGATGACCGCCTGGAGCGTGTTGGCCAGCATCGAGCGGATCTGGTTCTGCTGATCCGAGGGATAGATATCGATGATACGTTCGATGGTCTGGGGTGCGTTGACGGTATGCAGCGTACTGAACACCAGGTGACCGGTTTCAGCCGCGGTGATGGCTGCGGCGGTAGTTTCCAGGTCGCGCATTTCACCGACGAGGATGACGTCGGGGTCCTGGCGCAGCGCATGGCGCAAGCCGCTGGCGAAACTGGGCACGTCGCTGCCGACCTCGCGTTGTTCGATGCAGCTCTTGGCGGACTGGAAGGCGTATTCGATCGGGTCTTCCAGCGTGATGATGTGCCCGGGTTCGCGGCGATTGATTGCATCGATCATGGCTGCCAGTGTGGTGGACTTACCCGATCCGGTGGGGCCGGTGACCAGAATCAAGCCGCGCGGCAGATACGTCAGCTTGTGGACGATATCGGGCAGGAAAAGCTGCTCGATGGGGCGGATCTTGTCATCGATGGTACGGAACGCCAGGGCGATGGTGTTGCGCTGCCAGTGCGCGTTGACACGGAATCGGCTGACGCCGGGGATCTCATAGGAGAAGTCGGCGTCGCGCAATTCCTCGAACTGCGCCCACAGCTTTTCGGTCATCAGTTCGCGTGCGAGGCGCGCGATGCCGTCAGGCGTCATCAGCGGAAAATCGCTGGGCGTGACGACCGTATGAATACGAAACAGCGGAGGCGCGCCGACCGTCAGATGAATGTCGGATGCCTTGGCTTCCACAGCGGCTCGGAGGATGTCGTTGATCTGGCTCATGTTTGTTATGGTTACTTGTTTTTTGCGGGGATGTATCCTTGGTCAGTTGTCACTTGTCACTTGTCATTCGTTGCGATGCGTCCTTCTGAAGTCATCTGCATCGGCGAACATCGCTTACCCACCTGCCATCGGCGAGTAACCAGTGACAAATAACCACTACACACCACTTTCCGTTACTCTCAGCACCTCATCCACGGTCGTCAGTCCTCTTGCGGCTTTGTCGAAGCCGTCTTGTCTCAGGGTGACCAGGCCTTTTTCCCGGCACAGGCGGCGAAACTGGGTGACGTCCGGGTTGCGCGTCACCAGGTCACGCAGGCCATCATCCATCACCAGCATTTCATAAATGCCAAGCCGGCCGGAATAGCCGGTCTTGCGGCAGCGGTCGCAGCCCTTGCCCTTGAACAGCCGCGACACATCCACGCCCTGGAGCGTCAGGAACTCCGCCATTTCCGGTGTCGGTTCGTACTTGTCCTTGCAGTGGGGGCAGATCTTGCGCACCAGGCGCTGGGCCAGGATCGCATTCACCGCGGACGCGATCAGGTACGGTTCGACGCCGATGTTGATCAGCCGTGTCACCGACGACGGCGCGTCATTGGTGTGCAGCGTGCTGAGCACCAGGTGACCGGTTAGCGAGGCCTGCACCGCGATGCGTGCCGTCTCGGCATCGCGGATTTCACCCAGCATGATCACGTCCGGGTCCTGTCGCAGCAGCGAGCGCAGCGCCGCGGCGAAGGTCATGCCGATCCGCTCGTGCACCTGCACCTGGTTGGCTTGGGCAAGGTGATATTCAATCGGGTCCTCGACGGTGCTGATGTTCAGCTTGTTGCCGTCCATGCAGCGCAGGGATGAATAGAGCGTCGTGGTCTTGCCCGAGCCGGTGGGGCCGGTGACCAGCACGATCCCGTGCGGCTCATCGATCTGGCGCCGCCAGATGGTCAGGGCCTCTTCGCTGAAGCCCAGGGCCTCCAGCGGCACGTTGATCGAGCGGTTGTCGAGGATACGCACGACGACCTTCTCGCCGTGGGCCGTCGGCAGCGTGCTCATACGCAGATCGACCTTGCGATCGTGGACGACGGCGCGGATGCGGCCGTCCTGCGGCAGGCGGCGCTCGGAGATATCCAGGTTCGCCATGATCTTCATGCGCGACACGA
>CAZSJB010000437.1:0-2994 GCA_964606625.1 uncultured Tepidisphaeraceae bacterium
CTGGATGTGCGCGCCATGACCGACTACGCCGCGAAACACGGCTCGCTGCAAGGATACAACCACCCTTCCCGCGTGGATGATCCGCTGGAAGCGCTCTACGTGCCGTGCGACGTGCTCATCCCCGCGGCTCAAGGCAATGTCATCACCGGCAACAATGCCGCTCGCCTGCAATGTCGCATCCTGGCTGAGGGAGCCAACGGCCCCACCACCGTCGAAGCCGACCACATCCTCCAGGAGAAAGAGGTCTTTGTCATACCCGACATTCTGTGCAATGCCGGCGGCGTGACGGTCAGCTACTTCGAATGGGTCCAGGGCGGCATGCACTTTTTCTGGAGCGCCGAAGAGATCGATACCCGTCTGGCCTACCTGCTGCGCCAGGCATTTGGCCGCGTGATGGATGAGATGAACCGGATGAAGCTCTACTCGCGTGATGCCGCGCTGACGCTGGCCATTCGCCGAGTCGACGAAGTCATGCGCAGCCGCGGGCTGTATGCTTAACAAGATCACCCTTTGGCATTCGTCCACGCGTCCGCCCATCCGCGAGCGCGTGGACGATTTTTTTGTGCGCCAATCCGATGTCCGCCAACGGACACCGCAGCCTACGGCCGAATCGACTCGCGCGCCGCGCGCAACCCCGCCAATGGGTTCGCTCAAGGGAAAATTTCCCGCTCCTTTCCCTCTCCACCCCCCACCTGCGATCCAAAACCGCGATTCAGCCGCTGCACAATGGGTTTGAGTGGGTTCGCCTTTTTTCAGTTTTCCGCACAAGCGCGCACCCCAACCCCCGGCTTCGTGCTTCAGCACGTAAGGCTCATCGGGTTCCATCCCTTCATCAATAATCAATACGCAACCACTCATAACAAAAATCCCCACTTTTCCCCTTGGACATGAGCATCCCCCCCTAAAGACACGCCCCATCCTCAAACGTTGCAGAATTCCCCCATATTTTCAACGACAGCAGCCCCATGCCAACTCAGTTTTTGATTGACGACGCGCAGATCCCTCTTTACCTTGCCAAGGCAGTATCAATACAGGCTGAAGGCAATCCGCCCAATCCTCAATCACCTCAGATCTACCAAAGACCGTTTAGACGGGGCACAGCCAATCATGCCGCTGTTTGCTTGCAACTGATCCAATCGACTTTTAGGCTGTTCCCGATGTACGCCGTTCCGAGCTGACAGATTGAGAAAAGCTGGCAAGAGCTCAATGGTGCCAGCAAGTAATCGAAGATGTGACAAGGGAACAAAAAGAGGGTTATCCTGACTTTTGACCGGTATCTCCCTCTCGATTAACGTTCTCGCATGCCCCGCAAGCCATTTGATATGCTGTCTCCCCGCCAGCGTCGGCAGTGCGAGCGGGAGCAGAAAGAATAGAAATCAGGATGATCCCTTATGGCCTCCCGGGTAAGACGCATGATCATTTGAGCTACCATCGATAACGTGGACGACGTTTTTGTGATAGCCAATCCGATTTCGGGCAGCGGGCGCGGGCGCGTGGTCGCGGAGAGGATCCGGGCTGCGCTACAGGAAGCCGGATATCGGGTGACGCTGTTTTTTGATCGGCCTGATGCCCGGCAGCTGGGTGAATGCTGTCAGAGGCCGGAACTTTGTTGCGGGATCACGATCGGCGGCGACGGGACGGTCCGATCGGTTGTCACCACTCTGCTGAATGACCTGAAGCTAATCCGGCTGCCCCCCCTGCTGATCGTGCCGATGGGCACAGCCAATCTGCTCGGCCAGCACCTGGGAATGCACTGGCACGAGCGCGATATCGCGGATCGTGTCGTCGAGTCGATCCGCCGGAGGCAAGTGCGCGAGCTGGATGCCGCCACAGCCAATGACCAGCCACTTCTCATCGTGGGAGGCGTGGGCCTCGATGCAGCCGTTGTGCATGAACTGGACCGCATTCGTACCGGCCCGATCGCCAAGTACAGCTATGTCCTGCCCACGATCATCGCACTGCTGAAAAATCCTTTTCCAACCTTGACGGTAACCGTGGATGACCATCTGCTGGTGCGCGGCCTGCAGGGGATGGCGTTCATCGGCAACATCCCCGAGTACGGCACGGGGTTTCCGGTGTTGCCGCATGCCCGACCGGATGACAACCTGCTGGATGTGTGTGTTGTGCCCTGTCGGGATGCGATGCAGGCGGTAGAGGTGTTCCTTCGCGCGAGCATTGGCGAACATCTCAGGGGCGAAGGGGTCCGCTACGCCAAGGCGAAGCGGATTCGGATCGAATCCACATCTCCGGCGCCGGTACAGATCGATGGTGACTCGGCGGGATTTACTCCGCTGGAGGTCGAGCTGCTTCCCGAACGGATCCCCTTTATTGTTCCGGCAACACCCGGGGAGACGCCATGAATCCGTCGCTGCGATATGCTGTGCTGCATCACACGGGAGTGGAGCAGCCGCACTACGACCTGCTGTTTGAAACCCAGCCGGGATCGCCCCTGGCTACCTACCGCTGTGATCGCTGGCCACTTGAAGCCGGCACGACACTGGCCCACCGCCTGCCCGATCATCGGCGCCTTTACCTGGAATACGAAGGCCCTGTCTCGCGCAATCGCGGCCAGGTGCGGCGCGTCGCCAGTGGAACATGTCATCTTCAGATTGTGGGGGAAGTTGCAACGCTGAGACTGGATACAGGAGACCTGATCCGGCTAATCTGGTCTTCCCCGTAGCGAAGGCTTCGGGCAGCGCATAAAAAAGGTGACACGAGTCTCTCGGACCTCGTGCCACCCAGGGAAGGAGGATCGTTTCATCAATTCATACGATCCGGGTGTTCTGGGGTTCGGTACACGAGGATTTCCAGAAATTTTGAGCACCATTTTCTCCTCAGCCACTCGCCCCTTCTGCGTCCTGCTGCCCCTCAATCCCACACCCCACTCGCTCGGCATGATTCAAAGCGATGTGCTGACAAAAGTTTATCCCCTCACACCCGACGGATGGCCCTCAGGCTGTAGAACGATTGACCGGAACCCGCCTGAGATATCAC
>CAZSJB010000438.1:0-2991 GCA_964606625.1 uncultured Tepidisphaeraceae bacterium
AAAGAATGTAGTCGTTCAAAGGCCAGTGAGTTAAGCAGTTATGGAATTATCGGCAGAACAGGCCGAGGGAGGTTACCGCTTGGGAGGAACTCAACCGAACTTAGCGCTTCGATAAAGAAGGGCGGCCCGTCGAATGTAGGTGTATCCGCTGAGAATGGTGACCGCGACCGTGGCCCAGATGCACATATCCCGCAGGATTCGGGCATATAGCTCCCAGCCCCAGTCAAGCAGCCAGCCGCGGAAATCCACGTAGATCAGGATTACCATGATCGTGATCGACTGGACCACCATCTTCACTTTCCCGCTCATAGCAGCACCAAAGCTGTGTCCCTGCGATTCGCTCAATCCGCGCAGGCTGGTCACCAGCAGCTCTCGCGCAAGCAGCAGGATCACCACCCATGGCGCCACCCCCGTGATCGTCTTGACCACCATCGGATCGCTGCCCGCCTGCTCGACAGAGGCGGGAATGATGAAGTTCTTACCTGCAAAGAAGGTAAAGCTACCCAGTACCAGGATCTTGTCCACAAACGGATCGACGATTCGTCCAATGGTGCTTTCGACTTCCCAGCGGCGTGCCAGGTAGCCATCCAGGAAATCGGTAAACAGAGCCACAGCATATAAAGCGGTGGCAACAAGCAGGAAGGTCGGATCGCCACGGCCTTCGTACTGGTAGACCGACAGCATGATGAAGAAGACGGCTGCCAGCACGAGGCGCAGACCGGTAATCGAATTGGGGACGTGCCGATGCATGCGGGGCGGATTGTAAGGGGTTCACGGCTGACGACCAAACCAAGCGTGCTGTGGCATTAGGTAAAGACACCTGCGACCACGTTTCGCTCCTGTTTGCATCCAGTGTGGTGCGGGGTTTGCGTAAGGCAAGGCAGGACTCATTGAGGAGCGTAATCATGGGCAAATGCGAGTACTGCGGAAATGACTATGACAAGGCGTTCGAGGTCGTGATGGCCGGTGAATCGCATACATTTGACAGCTTCGAATGTGCGATTCAGGCGTTGGCGCCCCGATGTGCGAACTGCGAGGTGCGGATCGTGGGGCACGGGCTGGAGTCGGACGGCGTTTTCTACTGCTGCCAGCATTGCGCCGAAGCCGCCGGTGTGACCGGTCTGAATGACCGTGTCCAGTAGGGAGCGGTTGGCCTTGCCAGCATGGCGAGGGCCGGCCAGACCCCTTAGGGGGCTTTACCGAAGGAAAAGGCGATCCAGCCATTCCCCGGCATGGGGGAGGTACAGTGAGGCAACAGTTCCCAAGGCAAACAGGATCGACGCCAACCGCACCCCAGGATCCTCAAAAAGGGCATCGACGGGCCGATCCGATCTGCCCAGCAGGGCCCGACGATAAAATCGGTAAATGGCGATCACGACCAGTGGCGTCAGCAAGGCCAGGCCCATGGCCCGTGGGCCGAACTGCTCGGCTGCATGCGGGCTGAGCGTGTACATCAGGTAGGTGGCGATCGCTAGCGTGGCACTGATGCCCAACAGCCAAGTCAATTCCGGGCTGCGGTCATAGTCGGCTGCAGGTTCCCATCCTTCAGCAGCTTCATCACGGCGGGCACTGGTCAGATCCGCCAGCCGCTTGGCAAATCCCAGGTAGAGGCACAGGAAGAACACGCACATTACCAACCAGATACTCAGCGGAACGGCAATGGCGGCAGCCCCAGCGGCGGCTCGCAGGACAAATCCCAGCGACAGGGTCACCACGTCCACCATCATGACCCGCTTGAGACGGACGTTGTACATCACCTGTAGCACGATATAGGCGGCACAGATTGCCCCCGTCAGCAGGTTGACGAATGTTCCCATTGCCACACCCGCCAGAATCAAGCCGATCCCGAAGGCCATCGCCCGGCGCGGAGGAATGAGGCCAGCTGCCACCGGCCGATGCCGCTTCATTGGATGGCGACGATCCGACGGCGCATCCAGCGCATCATTGAACGCATAAAATCCCGAAGCCAGCAGGCTGAATGCGCTGAAGGTCAGCATTGCTGCCAGCCATTTGTCACCGTGCAGCAGATTTCCGCTAAAAACCAGTGCCGCCAGGACCAGCACGTTCTTGGACCAGTCCATCGGCCGCATCAACAGCAGGTATGCGCCCATCCGTGATATCCGCATGGGCGGGGGAGGGGTCGGTGCAGACGCAGGTTGCGGCGGCGCAAGATGGCTCATCGGTTCAAACCAGTGTACCGTGGGAACGACACAGGGGTATGGGGAATGCGAATCAGCCTTTGGAGGCCGATCCGCACGTCCCAATTCCGTCATACTGTCATACCGTCGTCGGCGTCAGCCTGTTGCTGGGCTTTTATGGCTTCCCACTCTTCCAGCGTAATCAGCGCTTCACGTGCCTGAGAGCCTTTATATTCGCCGACGATACCCGCCGCCGCCATCGCCTCGATGAGGCGAGACGCACGGCTGTAGCCGATGGTCAGGCGCCGTTGCAGCAGGGAGACACTGCCACGGCGGGTCTCCAGCACGATCCGAACGGCATCCTCAAACAGCTCATCCTTGACCGCATCGTCATCGATCGATCCAGCGGACTTGATCTGCACCAGGTCCGGCTCGAACTGCTGCTCCGCCAGCGACTTGACGAGCTTGACACTCTCGCGGATCTCCTTGTCGTCGATGAACGTGCCCTGGCCGCGGATGGGTTTGCTGGCGCCGGGCGGCAGGAAGAGCATGTCGCCCTGGCCGAGCAGGACCTCGGCGCCGTTCTGGTCGAGCACGATGCGTGAGTCCATCTTGCTGGAGACGCGGAAGGCGATCTTCGACGGCATGTTGGCCTTGATCAGGCCGGTCACGACCGTTGCCTGCGGACGCTGGGTCGCCAGGATCAGATGGATGCCGACGGCACGGGCCTTCTGCGCCAGTCGCACGATGTGCGATTCGACTTCCTTGCCTGAAGTCATCATCAGGTCAGCCAGCTCATCGACGATGATGACGATGTAGGGCAGCTTCTTGGGGATCTTGGCTTCTTCCTCGG
>CAZSJB010000439.1:0-2951 GCA_964606625.1 uncultured Tepidisphaeraceae bacterium
ACTCATCGCCGATCGCTGGCACGTACCCACCCTGGGGCCGCAGCAGCACCGTACCACCAAGATAGGTGTCGCCACTCATCCCGCTGAGGTTGAGCGTCGAAGCCCGTGTCTCGTGTCCGACATTTAAGTACTCGGACACGCCGTTGGCGAACACGTCGAGCACGATCTGTCCGGTCGTAAGCTCGACTCTTCCGACAGGGAGATTGATGGCGTAGTTGGCGCCGGAGGCGTCTCGCGGCTCCCAGGTTCCGCCGACGGTGAGGATCTTTCCGCCGGTGTCGGCTGTGCTGGTGCCCGATGTGCCGATCATCTTCCCGCCCAACTGGATGGTGATGTCGGTCCGATTGGCGGCGGTGGGGCTGGCGTTGAGCACGCCGCCAGCCTCAACCGTGATCGTGGCATATCGGGGATTGCTCGCGAGGGTCAGCACCCCGCCGTTGGTGACGAAGATGGCGCCCGTGCCAGTGACGAGCGTGCCGGCAGCGTCGTTGACGTTGACGATGGCGGATTTGCCGCTGGGGATCACGACGGTATCGGAGGTCCGGCTGGGATAGACCGGATCGCCAGCTGCGCCGTTGGTGATCGTCCAGTTGTCGGCGTCTCCCCAATTGCTGCTGACGTCGCCGCTCCAGGTGTATGTGGCTGCCTGTGTAGCGGGGACAGCCGCCAGCAGCCCCGCAAAGCCGATCAGGGCTGTCCTGTGGATGGGATGCATGCGTCCTCCTTCGAAATAAAGAAAGGGCGTCCAGAGATGTTCTGGGAAACTCTTACCCCATGCCGCACCTCATGTCAAACGCTTGAAAAAAGAAATTCAAACGCTTGACAAGCGTCGGCGGGATGTTATTTTAACTTGCGGTTTCCATCTCCGGTGGTTCGTTTCAGACGACGCGTATGGCCAGCCTTCAAGACATTGCCGACGAACTGGACGTGTCCGTCTCGCTGGTCTCCAAGGTCCTCAATGCCCGCAAGGGCACCGGGGGGGCCAGCCTGGCGACCTACCGCGCGATCCGTGCCAAGGCCGCCCAGCTCGGCTATCGCAAGAACATCTCCGCTGCCGCCCTGGCGAAGGGGAGGCAGGGCGTCATCGGGGTGTTCATCCATCGCAAGGGCCTGCCCGGCAGCGCCATTGCCGAGGAACTGGTCGAAGGCATCGCCGACGAAGCCGGCGCGCAGGGCCAACGGCTGATGCTCCAGTTCTTTGAGACCGCCGATCAGTTCAAGGCCCTCTGTCCGAGTGTGGATCGCAATGTCCTTGACGGCTTGATTGTCGGTGGTGTCACCCACCCCGAGCTGTTCGATGAACTGGTGCAGTTCGAACAGCGTGACGTGGCCGTCGTGACGGTGCACGACCTGGGGGCTGACCCGCGGGTGATCAACGTCGGCATGGATCAGGTGGAGGTGTCGCGCCTGGCGACGGCTCACCTGATCGAGCGCGGATGCCGCAACATCGCGCACATCGCCGCGATCGATGGCGGAACGCCCCGGTTTGACGGCTATCGCAAGGCATTGGCTGAGGCCGGCATCCCGTACAAGCCGGAGCTGGTCATCCATGTTCCGGGCTACGGCGCGCGGCGCGGCGAGGAAGCCGTTGCCGAACTGACCAGCCGCGGCCTCGTGTTCGACGGCATCGTCGCGCAGTCGGATCATCAGGCCATCGGTGCGATGAACACGCTGCTGCGAGCCGGCCGCAGAGTGCCACAGGATGTGCGCGTGATCGGCGTCGATAATGCGCCGTTCTGCGAGCTGAGCATCGTTCCCCTGAGTTCCATTTCCCAGGAGTTCCGTGAACGGGGCAGCCGTGCTGTGCGGCTGCTTCTCGAAAGGATGAACGGTAAGGCGGTGTCGTCGATTACCATTTCCCCGAGGCTGTGCTGCCGCGCATCCTCCGCCTGACCGCCGCCATGATCCCCCGATTCATGTCTCGAAAGGAGGTGTTCTGTGAGCCAGATCCGCACCGACCGCCCCGTTGCTCGCCGTTACGCATCCCGGGGCCACGTGGCGACCGCCGCCGGTTGTCCCTCCAGCGCCCCAGGCGCATTTACGCTTGTCGAGCTTCTTGTAGTCGTCGGCATCATTGCGTTACTGATCGCTATCCTCTTGCCGGCGCTCAACAAGGCCCGAAACGCAGCCCGCACGCTCCAATGCGCCAGCAATCTGCGCGAGATCGGCGCGGCAATGCATCTGTTCGCCACCAACAATCGCGATCGTTTTCCCGGCCGCGGGGCACTGGCTTCGGGCGCCAAGGATGAGTGGATGGGCGTCGTCAACAAGCAGATCTTCGGCCGGAACATGATCCCGCGATACGGCGCCTACTCGGAGAGCCAGCCGTTGGGCTGTACGGAGTGGCCTACGGGGACCACCCTGCGCGGCTATCTCTACAGCCTCACAGCCGTCGGCGGAAGCTACGACAAGTCCAAGGACATCATCGGCCCCAATGGCATGGAGCTGCCCAAGATCCAGGCCTCTTCCTACGACGACACGTACGATCGTTATGCCCTGGGGGCGCGGCGATCGCGATTCGATCGGCCCAGCGAGAAGCTGCTGCTGGTTGAAGCCGAGTCGACCGGAGATTTCTTCGGCCCATTGCCGCGGCCCTATGGCAATGAGGGGCGCATGGCCCGGCTCGCGGACGACGTTGGGAAGCTGAGCATCTGGTCCTATCAGAACGGCAACTTCTCCTTCCGTCATCAGGGCCGCGGGAACTTCCTGTTTGTGGACGGACATGTCGAAACGTGGCAGCCGGACGGCGACATGAACACAGCCAAGCGCGACGGGTTCAATTGATGCCGGCCAGCCAACCGGATGGCAGGATCCGACCGATTCCCTGTGGAGGCAGTGACACCTCATGGATGCGATCATGAAGCTGTGTGTGCTTGCAACGGCAACATGCATGCTGCTGGGGGCAGCAGGTGTAAGAGGCCAGACGACATCGGGCGATGCCGACCCGAAAT
>CAZSJB010000440.1:0-2944 GCA_964606625.1 uncultured Tepidisphaeraceae bacterium
GATCTCGATTGTCATCCTCGGGCTGGTCTTTGGTGAGGAGGCAGCCTCCGGCAAAGTGGCTGCCCAACTGGAGCAACTGGTGGGGCCAGCTGCCGCGGGGGCGGTGAATGACATGATCGCCAATGCCCAGACACAGGGGGCCGGCTGGCTGGCGACGATTATCAGCCTTGCGGTCCTGCTGTTCGGTGCGTCGGGGGTGTTCGCCGAGTTGCAGGATTCGATGAACACGATCTTTGATGTCCGCAAAAGTCCCTCAGCAGGCTGGTTCGAGACCATCAAGGATCGGATGCTGTCAATGGCGATGGTGTTCGGGGTGGCGTTTCTGCTGCTGGTGTCCCTGGTGGTCAGCACGGTGTTGTCGGCGGTTGCCAACGCGATTGCCGGCGGCTGGGCAGCCTTGGGATATGGGCTGGACCTGGTGATCTCGACGGCGGTGGTGGCGATGTTGTTCGCCGCTATCTTCAAGGTGTTGCCGGATGTGCAGATCAGTTGGAAGGATACGGTCATTGGCGCAGCGGTGACCGCGGTGCTGTTCACCATCGGCAAGATCGGGCTGGGGATGTATCTCAGCCGCGGATCCACCGCCTCGGCATATGGGGCAGCCGGATCGCTGGCTGCGCTGCTGATCTGGATCTACTACTCGTCCCAGATCATGTTCATCGGCGCCGAGTTCACCCAGGTCTACGCCAATCGTTTCGGCAAGAAGGTTCAACCGGACCCGCACGCGGTACGGATCGGCAACAAGTCCTTCGGACAGAAGGAACACCCCGCCAAACCAGCCAGGTATCAACAAGCCAGGATGTCCGCCATCTCCCCACCGCCGCCTTTGGTGCATCATGCCCGAGAGGTGGCGATGCTCCAGGTGTCGAGTGGTGGCAACGGACACATGCCGGCTACATTGCCGGTTATGGCAGTGGGGCTGGTGGTAGGTGGCCTTAGTGCGCTGCTGGGTGTGAAGGCGAAGCACCGATTACGCGATGGCGAGTTTCAGGCGCGTCGCATCAGCGATCGTATCGCAGCCGTGGAGGACCGCATTCGCTCCCTGAAGCACCTGGAGATGCAGGACAAGGAACAGGCGATCAATCACCGCTTGCGCGAGATTGAATCGCGCATCGTGACAGCCGCCAAGGCGTCAGATCGCGTGGATCCCATGCCCCTGAGAGATCGCCTGGCTGCCTTGATCCGCCAATGAAGCCATTACCGGCTGAAGAACGTTTTGCCTTTGCCGGAGTACTTGCTGAGGCGATTGTTTACATACAGCCCCTCCAGGAGGAACTCTCCGGCTGCTGCAAGATGGGCCGGATTCTCCGGGTCCAGCTTCAGCCGCTGCGCCAGGTCCTTGGCGTGCATGAGCAGACCTTTGATGGCTTTCATATTGGCGACGAACTCCGCCGCTGACAGCTCATCCCCAGCCGGGAAGGTCAGGTTGCCGTGGAATTGCTCGATTACGATTTCATACTCATCGGGATCGGCAACACGGTTGAAGACCGACTTGACCGCTTCGCCCGTGAGCGACTGGATGAGCTTATCTTCAGCGCCATCTTCTTCTGCGAGGGTCATTTCGATCTTTCCGCGGCAGCTGGCGACCAGGTGATTCAGGTCGCAGATGCGAGCGGTGACCTGATCCTCGCCGGTGAGGATGCCGCGCCGCTCGGCGTTGGAGACGACGGTTTCAGCGTTGGCAATGCTGGTGCGAACCGATACCCCCGAAGCCTGGGAAACGTGCGGGCTGGAACGCGCCAGGCGCACCACTTCCTCGACGATTTCCTGCATGAAACGCGGCACCTCCACCTGCACGCCGCTGGCGGTTTCGCCGTCGCGCTTCAGCCAAGCATATTTCTGGACGATTTCCAGGCCCTCGTCGATGGTGGCGGGGTAGTGCGTCCTTACGACCGTGCCGATACGATCCTTCAGCGGGGTGACAATACGCCCGCGGTTGGTGTAATCTTCCGGGTTGGCACTAAACACCAGCGCCACATCCAGCTCCAGGCGAATCGGATAGCCGCGGATCTGGATATCGCGCTCTTCAAGGACGTTGAACAGCCCCACCTGAATCCTGGGGGCAAGATCGGGCAATTCATTGATCGCAAACAGCCCCCGGTTCGATCGGGGAATCAGTCCGAAGTGCATCGTGCTCTCATCGCTGAGATAACGGCCCTCGGCGTATTTCACCAGGTCAATCTCGCCAATCAGATCCGCGATGGTGACATCGGGCGTCGCCAGCTTTTCATGGTAGCGGTCGGATCGATGCACCCATTCGATCTTTGCATCGTCTCCCTGTTCCTCGATGATTCGCTTGCCGGTGCGCGTTACAGGCGCGATCGGATCATCGTTGATCTCGACGCCGGAGAGGACAGGAATCCATTCGTCCAGAAGTTCCGGCAGCATGCGGAGGATACGCGTCTTGGCCTGTCCGCGCAAACCGAGGAATAACATGTCATGACGCGAGAGGATGCCATTGACGATCTGCGGAATCACGGTGTCGCGGTATCCGACAATCCCGGGAAACAACG
Organism: uncultured Tepidisphaeraceae bacterium; assembly: GCA_964606625.1. Classification (GTDB taxonomy): domain Bacteria; phylum Planctomycetota; class Phycisphaerae; order Tepidisphaerales; family Tepidisphaeraceae; genus CALEKX01. The sequence goes on from CAZSJB010000440.1 coordinate 2,514, forward strand.
TTTCGCCGGAGCGGAGTTTGCGGACCAGGTTACGACGCATCTCGTCCTTGACGGAAACCGGCGAATAGCCGGTGGCTTTCAACTGACCGACCGTAGTGATGTTTGGGTGGCTCATCAGAAATCGATCATAGGACCGGTTGTGCCGTGGAATCCAGACAGCGCCGGTGGAAAGCGGCGCGGAACAGGGTTCTGCAAAACCCTGTCGAACCGGTGCGTTGTTGCGATCTGAACCACGGCTTCATGCGGTGCATGGTAGTCTTGCCTCGTGGAGCAGTATTATGCCCCAGGATGGCCCAGAACGGAAAAGGCCCCTTGTCTGAACTTATGATGTCTTTGTCATTGCGTCTTGGGGGCGATTACAACACGAAAGGCAATACAGCGATATATAAGAATGGCATCCGCTGAGCCTGGTTCTGCATGACAGGCATCTT
>CAZSJB010000441.1:0-2930 GCA_964606625.1 uncultured Tepidisphaeraceae bacterium
GGCGCGATCAGGTTGTCACGCCGGAAATGGGCCGCCGTTTGTACATGGCTGCTGCCCAGCCCAAGCGCCAGATCTGGTACAACAGCGGTCATCTGCTGCCGGAGCACGCCTATGAAGATGCAGCCGACTGGCTGGCCTGGGTATGGCGGGAAAATATCACCGCCCCTAAGAACTGAGCGCCAGCGACACAGGAATCTGAGATCTTTAAGCTCAACTCCCCGATCTCATCGATGAGCGGGGATCCATTACATAGCGCTGTCAGTGACGTGCAGCCGAAGCAGCAGCAGCGCCGCGCTGAGCTGCGGGTCAGCCGCCAGCGGATCCTTCTTTTCCTTGGCTTCCACCACCTCAACCTGCTCCGAGCCATTGAGGACAGGCGTTTCAGCCTCCGGCTCAGCCGACCGGAGCACATCCAGCTCCTGGCGGGCATCAATGGCAGCACGCATCTGCTCGGGAGTCATTTCGATCACCAGATCGGGATCGACACCCCACTCCTGCGAGTTTTCCTCGCGGTGGATGCAGCGGCCGTTGGGCAGGTAGTAATGGCTGGTCGTCAGCTTCAGATACGCTTCGCGATTGCTCAGTGGGAACAGCATCTGTACGCTGCCCTTGCCGAAGGTGCGTTCACCGACAATCAGGGCTCGACCCTGATCCTTCAATGCGCCGGAGACAATCTCGCTGGCAGAGGCTGAATACTGGTTGACCAGCACCACGGTTGGCAGATCAAACTCATCCTTGTCCGCATTGGCGACGGTCACCGTCGGTGGATTGGGCGTATGGCGATCCGCCCGCGTGCTGACGATGGTGCCACCATCCAGGAACATGTCCGCCACCTCGGTGGCTGCCTGCAGCAGGCCGCCGGGGTTGTACCGCAGATCAAGGATCAGCCCTTTGGCGCCGTCAGCAGTCATCTGACGCATGGCGGCTTTCAGATCCGCGCCGGTGGTGCGCGTGAAATTGGTCAGGCGCACATAGCCGATCTTGTTTTCAGGATCGATGAAGTAATCCCAGCCGCCGCCGGCTCGATGAATCCAGCCCTTCACGCTCGCCACCTTGATCGTGTCGCGGCGGATGGCATAGTCGCGGACGCTGCCGTCCTGGCTGCGGATCGTAAGCACGACCGTGGTGCCCCGCTCGCCGGTGATGCGCTTGACCGCCTGGTTCAGGGTGATGCCCTTGGCACTCTTGCCGTCAATATGGGTCACGATATCGCCCGCTTTGATGCCCGCGCGATAGGCGGGGCTGTCTTCCAGGGGGCTGACCACGCGCAGGGAGCCATCGCTGTCACTTTGGATCTGGATGCCCACACCGCTGAACTCGCCCTGCGTCGTCTTCTGGAACTCATCCAGTTCCGTCGGCCAGATCACGCTGCTGAACGGATCCAGCGAGCTGAATGCGCCGTCGGCAAACTCACTGACCAGTACCTCTTCCGGCAAGCCGATGGTATCGGAATTAACCCGCTCCAATTGCGTAAGGATGGACAGCAGCTCGCGGTCGTCCGGGTTACGCATCTGTTCGGCGCGCGTGATAGCGATACGGATGAACGCTTCAAACGCTTCGCGCTTCTGCGGATCCGACAGACCCTCGAAAGACTGCTCCAAGCCGCTGGTCGTTACCAGCGCCTGCATGCCGCGGAGCCCACCGACGATCAGATCGCGATAGGTCACATCCCGCCAGTAGTTCTGACGGGCGTGCTCCAGCGAATCTCTCAGCATTCGCAGGCGAATGCGAGCAAGGGACTCGCGCCAGTCGATGCGAAACGGATCGGCTTCGTCTTCTTCGTCTTCCACCTTCGCAGCCGGTACCTGCGGCTCATCGGATGGATTAATCAGTGCATCGACGGCTTCACGCTCAACAGCCTCCGCCTTCTGGATCTGCTTGAGCTCATCGGGAGCATATAGCGCCAGCAGGCGGATCCGGCGGGTGGCCTGCTTCAGGCGATCTTTCCAGAGGGGATTGCTGGGTTCGATCGACCCGAGGCTGGAATAGATCCGCAAGGCCCGCACCCACTGTTCGTCCTGCTCATATTGCTCCGCCAGGGCGATGGAGGAGGTCACCAGCTCATCGACCCACGGCTCAGCCCGGAAAGCGGGCTTGTCTTCTGCCAGCAGGTACGCCCGGGCAGCCGCTTCCAAGGCATGCTCGGGGTAATTGTTCTCCAGCAGCAGTTTCACATCGGCAACGGCATCCTCAAATTGCTGGCGTCGCTCCTCGACAAACTGTCTGCGCTGATTTTCAAACTGCACGACCCAATTTGCCATCTGACGGGTCATCGGATCATTGGTCAGATCCGCAGCCCGGCTGAGCAGATCGGTGGATTGATCAAATTTGCCCTGTTTCAGAGCAGCCAAGGCCTCAGATTTGAGGTTCTCCGCCAGGGCCAGCCGGTCGATCGCTACTTCGCCATGGGCCAGATCCACCCACGGCGCCGCCCCCAGGCCGATCGCCAGCGCCGAACAAAGCAACCATCGTGCAATACATCTTGTCATAGACTCAATCCTACGTAATTGCTGCCGGAGCCCCTTTGCCCCTCTCTAGGGGACAAAACCGCCCCATGCTCCCGCGAATCACAGTATATCGCTCAAACTCCACAATCAAACGCTAATTTCACATCGGATAGGACGCCGATGCGTCGCCGAGGTTCATTCCCACCCCCATCGAATAGAGAATGGCGGTTATATCCTGTAGTATGCCCAACCGGCGCGAAAGTCGCATTTGCTGCTTTCAAGCCCAGAGTTACGGCAAAAATCGACAACCCGATACCTATGCAGACTGTCACTGAAATCCTCTCTGACGCCTTCCGCACCGCCATCAAGGCGGCGTTTGATCTCGATGCCGATCCACTGGTTTCAGTTTCGCAGAACCCCAAATTCAGCGATTATCAGTCGAACGCAGCCATGCCCCTGGCCAAAAAAGTCTCCGATAAGACT
>CAZSJB010000442.1:0-2889 GCA_964606625.1 uncultured Tepidisphaeraceae bacterium
CCGCATTGCCAGCCGAGGGAGGCGAGCATCGCATTGAAGTAAAAGATGATCCCGGACTCTGGTGGGGCATCGTCAATCATCGGCCCGGCGGCACACCGATGTACATGGTTGTGCAGCGCTATGACTTCTCCAATCCGGACAACATCTTCAGCCATGCCATGGTCACCGCCAGCACCACACAAATCAGCCTGTCGGGCACCTTTGAAGATGATGCCGGCATGCTGCAGGTGGAACTGATCGACCGCTCGCCCATGGCAACGCCTGAAGAGGGCATCGTCGATCCCGGTGGAATCCGAATCTTTCTGAACGGGTATGATTCCAATGGCATCAATACGCTAAGCCTGCGCATCGAGGCCTCTGATTTCCATGCTCTGCGCGCCGCACATCCCGACATCGTGAATACCCATCTTCGCCGGGTGCTTGAAGAACTTGGCCAGGGACATGTCTTGGCGATGGATGAGAAGCTGGCGTGGCAAGTGCTTGGCGGCGAGCGACCGGTGGATCCCAAGGTCGTGGAGCAGGTCCAGGCACTGCTGCATCGCCTGGACGCCGATGCCTTCGCAGAACGCGAGCAGGCGGCAGCGGAACTTCTCGCACTGGGCGAAGAAGGCGCAGCCGCTATTGCACATCTGGATCGATCCACCCTCACACCTGAGCAGAATGCCCGCATCGACGAGTTTCTGCGCAATTTCAATCCAGTCAGCGAGCAGAAAGCATCGGTGCTGGCGAATGATCCCGAATTCCTGCTGGATGTGCTCCTTGTTGAGGATGCCGAGCTCCGCAAGCTTGCCCTGGAGCGGCTGCGTGAACGCATCGGCAAGCCGATTGCGTTCGATCTTGACGCATCGCCTTCCCAGCGGGCAAGGCAAGTCGCCCTGCTGCGTAAAACGTTGCATTACAACGAAGAACCGACCACCCGACCCACACAGTAAGATCTCACTCAGGAGGAGTAATGGGGCTGGGCAAGCATTTGCGGAACACATTTCTGGCAGGCATCTTCGCGGCTGTGCCGGTGGTGGCAACGGTGGCGGTGGTGGTGTGGGTTGAGGGGACAACACGTCGGGTATGGGTAGCCCTGACTGGCTGGGATATCCCATTTGTTGGAATCATTGCTGCGGCTGCGTTCATCTATCTGCTGGGATTGCTGGTCACCAGCCTGATCGGCAAATGGTTATTGGGAATGATCGACCGGCTGCTGGGCCGCATTCCGATGTTGCGCGAACTGTATGCAGCATGGAAACAGATCTCGATCACACCCGGAGGAGGGGAAGGCATCTTTGGCAAGGTATGCCTGATCACCGATGAGTTCAGCGGCGCCCGCACACTCGGGTTCACCAGCGGCGACCCTCTTCAGGAGGATCCGGCCACCTGCTGCGTCTTTGTCCCGGCAGCTCCCAATCCCACCAATGGCCGGCTTTATTTCGTTCCACGCCAGCAGGTGGAGCTTTTGCCGATCTCCGCGGAGGAAGCGTTCAAGATGATCGTCTCCGGCGGCAACTACATTCCCGCGGGCATGAAATCGGCCCCCAATCCTCAGCCTGCAGAAGCAGGGTCGTCGATGCGATCAGAATAGGCCAATGCTGCTGTGATTGGATTATCGCCCAGCCTTCACTACTTGGCGCTCGCCAGGGTTTTGCGGGCGGCTTCGCAGACAGCCAGCACCGCTGGATGCTTCAGCTTCGCTTCCACCGTGATCGCATAAAACCGCTCGGTGATCCCTTCAGCCCGCCCCAGGAGCCGCACGCCCGGCTGACGGCGGAACCGGGGCTCCATCACCGCCGGAGCTGGAAACACCCCCGCTCCTGATTGCCCAAACCAGTACATCAGCGCACTGTCGTCAAACTCTCCGGCGACCACGGGATGAACCCGCTTGGAGTCAAACCACGCATTGACCGCGCGGCGCATCTGCGTGTGGTCCGTGGGCAGCAGCACCGGTGCGCCATCGAGCGATTTAGGGAATGCGGGCTTGAGGCGGCGGACCAGGTTATCGCTGGCGAAGAACGAAACCCCTGACTCGCCCAGCAGGTGGTTAAAGGCCTGCACCTGGGCGGCAGTGCCGATGGGGGCATCGCTGAGGACCATGTCGGTGCGCCGGGCTGCCAGGTCAGCCAGGAGACGGTCGGCTTTGTCTTCGCGACAGATCAGCCGCACCGCCTGTGGAAGCTGGGTAGCGGGCTGGAGCAACTGGCTGACCAGCGGCTTGGGGATGGAGTCGAGAATGCCCACCGAAAGCTTGAGCGGTCGCCCCGCCGGCTGGTGCTCTAGGGCGTTGGTCATTTCCTGGCTGAGGGTGAACATCTCATTGGCATAGTTGAAGGCGATCCGCCCGGCATCGGTGAGTTGCAGCCCCCGTCCGGAGCGGTCAAAGAGTTTATGCCCCAGGGCGCTTTCCAGCTCCTTGAGCTGGACACTGATGGTCGGCTGGGAGACAAGCAGCTCATCGGCTGCCTTGGCAATTCCCCCTTCGCGCGCAACGATCCAGAAATAATAGAGATGGTTATAGTTCAGCCAGGTCATCAGCGCCTCCGGACACTTTCATTTTATGGAACTAATACCTTTAAACTTCGTATTTGCCTATATGATACCGGAGGCATATTAATAATACAGGCACTCTAAGATGCCGAACACAAGGAGGTATCATAACGATGCTGATCTCCACGCGAACATTCGGATTCCCCCCCACCGAAGCCATTCTGCGCTATGTCGAGGCACGGATGGCCAGTGCGCTGGGGGCGTATTCCAGGCACGTGTTCAAGGTGACAGTGCGCCTTGCGGACGTAAACGGGGAGCGCGGCGGCATCGATAAGCGGTGTCAGACCGTCGTCGCACTGCGCGGCGGGCGCACGGAAGTGGTGGACGTCACGCATTCAGATCTGTACGCAGCCATTG
>CAZSJB010000443.1:0-613 GCA_964606625.1 uncultured Tepidisphaeraceae bacterium
GCTCACTGCCAGCCTGTCTGTTCTCACACGAGCGTGAGTCCGAAATCCCGATTGGCAAGGGTCTGACCGGCCACAATGGTCAGCGTGTACACCCCATTGAACGGGGTGGTTGGCCGCACTGCCGGTCCGGCATGAACGCGGATCTGGTAAGTCCCAGCTGCCAGATTATTGAAGGTAAACTGGCCGTTGGCGTCCGTGACGGCATATCGCTCGTTGGCATCGAAGATGCCGTTGTTGTTGGCATCGATGAAGACATATCGATTGGCGATGCCGTTGTCATTGATCCCGCGAATGCAGTTGCCGTTGATGTCGAAGAAGACCGTTCCGGTAATGCGGGTGGTGACCGGCGGCGTTGTGCGAACCCCGAAGTTCCAGGCATTGGTCGCATTGAACTCGCCCAGCCGCACGATGTGCTGGCTGGTGGAGGGCTGGGTTGCCACGGCAAAGTGCCCCAGATGATGGCGAACGCGGTAGTTACCTACCGGAACGCTCTTGAACAGATAGCGGCCGTTCTTGTTCGTGGCCAGCACCGGTTCATTGTCGTCCCGCTGTCCATTGTTGTTGTAATCCAGGTAGACGAATCGCCCGGCAAGACCGGCTTCGCCGGGATCCT
>CAZSJB010000443.1:623-2886 GCA_964606625.1 uncultured Tepidisphaeraceae bacterium
CACGGACGTTATCGAGCAACTGTTCGCCGCCATCGCGGACACCGTTGCCGTTGGCATCGTCAAAGACAAATCCGCTGATATCGGCAACCTGCGGAGTTGCCGGAGGCGTTGGCGCCAGTGTTGGCCGCCCTACCAGCTTCACGATCGCATCGAAGAATCTGCTGGCGATGAGCTTCTCGCCGGCTTCGTTCGGATGTGTCTGATCATACGTATGCAGGTTAGGCACGAACCCGGTAGCCTGATCCACGACGACGACGGGCGATCGAGCGGTATTTTTGGCTGCCGCCAGTCCCGGCATCATCGCCCGGTAGGCGTCCATGTCCTCGACCACCTCATGGTATTTGAAGTTGGTGATCGGCTGGGCAAGGATGATCTTGATATCCGGATTCACGCGCACGCGCAGCTGATCGATAAACGCATCGAGTTGGGCGATCATCTGGCTGGGCGTCACCCCCCCGCGAATATCGTTATGGCCGATATGGATCAGGATCACATCGGGGTTCTGGGAGGCCCACTGGTCCATGCTCGCTTGCCACTCGCTGAGCTTGGCGCCCCATCGCGATTGATGATCACGATCAAACCAGGGATATTTCGGCTCACCCTGCGAGTTATGATGCCCTTGGATGTGGTTGCCATTGCGCGTTCCGACCATGTCAAACGCATAGCCAGCCGACAGAAGCTGATGGTGCAGCCAGAAGCGATAGCTGGCGTGATCGGTGTCGGCTTCGGTGACACTGTCCCCCAGTGCCATGATCTTCAACGGCGCTCCCTTGCGGTTCAGCGTTGACAGGCTGGACGCCGGGATCACCTGCCACGGGGTCGATGGGCTGGACCATTCCAGGCGAATGCTGGCATCGCCGATCTTCTCGCGATATTCCACCAGCAGGCCCTTGGGCTGATTAGCTGTCAGGTTGATCTGGGCGGTGGCCGCCCCGCCGCTGTACCAGGAGTCGATGAGCAACTGGCCATCGATCCACAGGCGAGCACCGTCATCAGCCGTCAGACGAATGGTGTAGGTCTGGGTCTGGGGAGCGGTGATCGTCCCCTGCCAGCGAGCGGAAAAGTAATCGCTGCCGACCAACGGACTGGGGCTGCCCCGCCCCCAGTCGAAATTGATGGTTGAATCGGTGCGGGAGACCGATTGGCCGGTAAAGTCGGGATTGTCGAAATACTCAGCCGTAAGGCCGGCACTCAACAGGCGACGGGATTCAAGCAATTCCAAGGTTTGGACAGACAGACAGTGGTTCGGTCGGCGGATCGGACGATTCGTCGGCACGCTTTACTCCTGTTGTTTTGCCGGCTGAATTTCGCGACGCCCCGCTTTCGTCGCGTGGGACACCTTCAGGCGGACCTCATAGCAGATTTTCACAATCCCCCTGTAGCAGTCGGCGAAGGATAGCCCCACCCCCCCTGTGCGGCAACCTATTCTGCTTTTCTTAAGGTCCTATCGGGCTTGGCTTTTGGTTAAGTTGAGAAGATATGACGTTTAACCGGCATGTCGGCCCCATCTCGCGGAGGCTCCCCTGCGTCTCAGCCCGGCCAAGCGAAGTCTGCTTTAATGCAAAGAGGCGATACATGCCTGCATGACATGCACCGCCTCATGATCGAGCTAGCTTATTTTCCCTCTCCTGGTACAGCGACTCCATTCAGTATCGGGACGCATTCTCCAAGATGCTGCCCGGACGCACAAAGCGTTCCCAAGCTTCGCTATGGCACTTGGGGCAGGTTCCGGGGGTAGTCACCGCATTGTCGGCTTCAAACCCGCAACTGCGGCACTGTAGCTGGAAAATAACGGTGCCCCGATCTTCGCGAGCAAATGGGTCATACGTGGCAAAGTGACCATGTGACGCGAATCGTTCCATGCTAATTGACATTGTAAGTTCCCTTCTTCCTTGTAGTTATGGCTTACTGGCGTCCAACGCTCAGGTATGGAGCAAGGGTCATGCCAGAAGAGGAAGAGGCAATGTCAATTGAGGCGGATTCGCGATTTCTCCCCGTATGCGTTCTTCTCAGTGCTACACTTTGTCGCAGTCACGAAAATCAGACAGGGAGCCCAAGGATGACAAATTGTCATAGTGGGCTCCATTTACCTTACGCCCCCGTCAAAACGTCGCTGTCCTCCGACCCTTGGGGGGTAATGTGATAGCCCTCCTGCTCATATTGTCGAAGTTTGCGCTGCAACGTCCGAACTGAAATGCCCAGCCGCCCGGCTGCATGGGTGCGATTGCCGCTGCACTGATCCAACGCTCGGGTAATCGCCAGG
>CAZSJB010000444.1:0-2856 GCA_964606625.1 uncultured Tepidisphaeraceae bacterium
GTGGGGGGGGGGGGGTGGGGCTGGGGGGGGTGTGGTTGTGGGGGTGGGCGTGGGGGTGGGGGTGGTGGTGGCGGTGGGTTGATCCACCGGAGCGCGACCACCGTTGGCACAGCCAACGACGAGCGTGGCGGCGGGAATCAAACAGAGGATGCGCAGGTAAAGCGTCATGGAATCACTTTGTTCAGCGGATAGGTGATGATCCCGGTCGCGCCGGCGCGCCGAAGCTGCGGAACAAGCTCCCGCTCCTGGCGATCTTCAAGAATCACCTCCACGGCAACCCAGTCAGCATCGGCAAGCCGTGAGATGGTCGGGCTTTTCTCCGACGGAAGCACGCGTACCACTTCATCCAGCTTGTCTTCCGGAACGTTCATCTTCAGCCCGACCTTGCGCTTGGCTTCGATGGCGCCCTTCAGCAGCATGGCGATGTTTTCCATCTTCTCGCGTTTCCAGGGAATCTCCCAGGCCTCCTTATTGGCGATGAAGCGGATGGTGCTGCTGAGCAATGTATCGAGAATGCGCAGGTTGTTGGCGCGGATGCTCGAACCGGTTTCGGTCAGCTCGACGATCGCATCGAGCAGACGCGCCTTGATCTCGGTCGTCCCCCAGGAGAACTCGACCGTGACCGGAATGCCCTTCTCCTGAAAATAGCGGCGGGTGGTATTGACCAGTTCCGTGGCGATGATGCCATTGGCCAGATCCTCGGGCTTCTGCACGGGGCTTTCATCGGGCACGCACAGAACCCAGCGTGCCGGGTTGGAGCTGGCGCGGGAGTAGGTCAGCTCGGCGACCTCGACGACCTCGTCTTCATTGCCGTTTTCGACGATCCAGTCATATCCGCACAGCCCGCAGTCGATGATGCCCTCAGCGACATAGCGGCTCATCTCCTGGGAACGGAACAGCACCGCCGAGATGCGGTCGTCGTCAACGCGCGGAAAGACACTGCGTTCCTGGATGCTGATCTTGTATCCCGCACGACCAAACAGTTCGATCGTCGAGTTCTGCATGCTGCCCGAGGGCAGGCCAAGGCGTAGTGAGTTTTCGGGGAGTTTATCGGTCATGGGGTTTCGCGGTGTCGAATGTTCCTACTTGCTCTTTTTCTTCGACTGCGACGCGGCGCGCATCGAGGCATAGAAATCATAGCTGTCTTCAGCCTTGATGTGGTGTTCGCAGAACCGCTGAATTTCCTCAATCGGTGTTCCAGGCTCGAAAATGCCGTGATCGATCAGGTAATTGGCGAGGGTCTGATCGACCGGAATGGCATTGGCGCCGAACCCGTACAGCATGGTGTAGGCCTCCACGAAAGGCGTGACGCCGGGCAGCTCGCGGAGGAACTGGCGTGTCTCGGCCTTCTTGGTGGTTTTGAGGCGTTCGAGATTGAGCGTGTATTCCCGCTCGAAGATGGCGTTGAGGCTTTGGGTAATAATGGCGGCACGCTGATCGCCGGCGGGATAGCGGCTGCCGATGATGTCCTGGATTTCCAGATCAGTGGCGACGCGCAATTCATTGAGGTCGCAATACTCCCGATCGAGGGCGGCATAGGCCTCCTCGGCGCGTTCGTCTGACACATCGAAGGCCAGCGCAGCCTTGACCAGGGCGATCAACGGTTCGAGAGGCTGTAACGGCTGAGGTTTATGCTCCTTAAGGGCCTTTTTAAACAGGGATTTGAGTTCTTCAGCACGTTTGGTAGCGGTTTTCATACTTTGCTTAGGTCTGATTGTCTGATGGTTGAATTACGGCAACTCCGTATCAGGAGCGTCAGGATTGTTTGCGGCAGCGCGGCGGCGGTCAATCTCCTCGTTTTCCCGCCGCACTTTTTCGAGCAGCTCCAGCGTTTCGAGCTCCTTTTTCAGGCGCTCGTCAATGTGGATCTTGAGATAAGGGACTTGCCGAATGGAGAGCGCTTTATTCAGCCGGGTGCGCATCGCCCCGGCGGAGTGGCGCAGGGCGTTAAGGGCAGCAGTCTGCTTGCCCCTGGAGCCCATGATGCTCACATAGACATCGGCCACGCTGAGATCTTCGCTGACTCGCACACGCGTAATGCTGATGAGTGTATCCAGCCGCGGATCACTGGCTTCGCGCATGAGGAACTCTGCCAGCTCCCGCTGGATGGTGCTGCCCAGCATTTCGGTTCGTCGAGACATCACTTCTCCCTGCTTGCCCGATACAAGACCCAGATCAGAACCCCGACGGCGGTGCTCATGAAAAATCCGATACCCGCAACTACAAGAACCTCAGCCGGTAGCGGATCGGCTAACGCCAGCATTTTTTCTCCCTACAAAAGTTCGATTTTGTAATCCTGAAGGATCGCATCGGGATTCGTTCTGACGTAATCCACCAGCTTGCTCAAGCAGCTTTCCACAAATCGCTTGTCATTGGCCACCAGGGCGATTCCAAGGAGGCTCCTGCGATACTCATCCAAGGCCCCGACTTCGGCGATCGACACGTTGTACGTGTTGGCGATGCGGTCCTTGAGACTTTTGATCACCCGTCGCTTGTCCTTGAGGCTGCAGGCCTGAAGGACGCGCAGTTCCAGCTGAAGGATGCCTACATGCATATCGTAGGGACGAGACCCGCCTCGCCCAGCCGGTAAGACACAGGGATGACGCACCGGTCATCCCTGCATCACTTGATTACAAATGCCGCTCGATGGTTTCGCGGACGTAGGCTTCGAGGCGGTCGCCGACTTTGATGTCGTCGAATCCGGCGATCTTGATACCGCACTCCAGGCCCGCCTTGACCTCGCGTACGTCGTCTTTCACACGCCGGAGCGTCTCGATCGACAGATCTTCGTTCACCACGACACCGTCGCGAATCAGACGCAGCTTGCTGCCACGCTGAATATGGCCGTCGGTGACG
>CAZSJB010000445.1:0-2850 GCA_964606625.1 uncultured Tepidisphaeraceae bacterium
AACACAGCCGGTGAGAGAAACACCAACGGCTGCAAGACCAATCCATTGATACAAGCGGGCCATAATCCAGCCTCCGTGCGCATACGCCGACAGGTAATCACCTTGCGGCTGAGTTGTGAGTTCGTGTCCGGGAAATCATTCCCGATGTCGTCGCCATCCTGTGCGATACTTGGCGTGACTGTGCGGCTGCGTCTCCGACGCATGCCCTACCGCACAGGCTGAAGTTTGCCCTGCCTGATGCGGAAATTCAAGTGGCAAGCTGGGAAAATCTGCAAATATTGCGCGATCAGGAAGCCTGGGTGATTCACGGAAGATAACGCCCACCCTCCCATCTCGCGCAATGGGTTCGTTTTGATCTTTCTCCACCCCCCAACCGCATTTGCGGGTCCAAAACACGGTTTTCCTGGGTTCGTTTGGCTTCGCTTGGGTTCGTTTTGGAGGTTGTCTCACCCTCTCCGTCCCGAGAATCGACAGGACCTCGAAGCGGGGCTGCCCTCAGACAAAGGACAGACAAGGTGGCAATAGGAATCAGACTCAGGCAAGAGAAGGTCATGGCTGGTTTCCCCACAGAAGGCAGGCCCACAGACAATCCACGAGGGTGCGGATTCCGCATTATATAACTATACCCGAACAAGACGGAAAGCCAAGTATTTGTTCGTGTATTTTGATTGAAGGGAAGAACAGAACGTGCCGCCCACTCGAAGCAAGCCCAAGAAGTAAGTTTTTTCTTGCATTCTTGCGACCCCTCTTAATAATTACACCAATATGGACCCCTTTTATCGATAATGCCCTCAAACAGGCCCGCCCTCTCCTATCACATATCGTCCCTGGAGAAACGCTATGTCCCTGTGTCGCCTGATAACTATTGCAATTCTGTCGCTGCCACTGGTTACCCAGGCTGAGGAACAGCCGAAAAACCTGTTGTTCTTCGGCAACAGTTTCACCTTGGGCGAATCCCCTTGGAGCGTCCCACAGATCGTGCGCAGCATTGCCACAGCCGCGGGGCATCCCACGCCCCACGTCACCATGCGGGCAGACGGCGGCGCCAGCTTCACCAATCACATCGCCAATGCCAGCACCCTCACCGCAATCAACAGCCTGCCCGCCGGCTCGTGGGATGCATTTGTCCTCCAGGATTACAGCACGCGCACCACCACTGCCAATATTTACGGCGCCAACCTCACCGCTCATCGCACAGAGGCAGTAACTCTGGCAGGCCTGGTGCTCGAGCACAGCTCCGACGCCCATCCCGTGCTGTTCCAGACATGGGCACGCAGCCCGGCGAGCACCGAGTTCTATCCTTATACGTTCGCCAACGCAGCAGCCATGCAGGAGCAAATTCGTGATGGCTACCTCCTGTCGGCTGGCGATGTCGCCGCCGCCTATGGCCGGGCGACCATCGCCCCCGTCGGCGAAGCGTTTCAAGCCTACGGCTGGACGGGACTATACGGCGGTGATGAATATCACGCTAACAATCGCGGCTCGCTGCTGGCAGGGATGGTTCTGTACATGGCAATCTACGACCAGCCGCTGACAGACGTGGATCTTTCGGGGGTGCTGTCGTACATGGGATTGCCCTCCACAGATGCACCGACCCTCAAGGCCGCCGCAACAGCAGCGGTCCTGCCCGAGCCGGCTGGCTTGGCAAGTATCACGATGGCTGGGGGAATCCTGATGGTGCGCCGCCGACGGCAGTGTGGCTGAGAAAATCTCTTCCTTACAAAACAACCGGTTGGCTGAAGCAAACCCTGCAATGTGCCACTTGCAGGGCCTGTTTCAGCCAACCGGTTATTGCAATTCTTACGTCTCAACCAATTCCTCTCACGCGACCGCATCTTGGGGCTCATGCTCCGGTCGTTCGGCCAGCCAATCTTCCAGCGTCGCGACACGCTCGGGGTGCTGGCGGCTTCGCGCGAGAAATCCAGCACCATGATCCGCCATCGGGTCCTGGTCGGTTGGCTGATAACGTAAATCCACACTCCATCGCACGTGATCCGAATTGTTCGGTGTGCTGCAATGCAGCAGCCGGTCGTTGAACAGGACAGCACTGCCCTTGCTCATCGGCAGCGTGATGATCGATCGCTTTTTGGCTTCCCGTTCCACAACTTTCAGGTTGGATTCGAGAAACCCGGTCCCTGAATAGGCTTCGCGCTCGTGCTTGATCACCCGCTTGCGATGCGTACCGGGGATGAGGTGAAGACAACCGTTCTCAAGGGTGGAGTTGACCAGAGGGATCCAGACCGTGATCACCGGATTGCTGTTGGCATCCGGCCAGTAGCTTTTGTCCTGGTGCCACGGCACTGCGCCAGCTGCCACCTTAGGCACCTTGGGCCGGGTATTGTAAATCGGATTGGCAAAGATCTCGCCGCCGATCAAGGACTCCACCGCATCCAGAATCTTCGGATTGCGCATCAGGATGAAATACCCCGGAAATCGATCTCGCCAGCTACGACCATACTTGAGAAACTCCTTGTCGGACTTCCCGGCGAACAGCTCAGCCAATCGATACTCAAATGGCCGATGTTCCAGCTTGTCGGTGATCAATCCATCGCGATACAGCTCGTCGGCGATCTGATCGACCTTGGTCATCATCGCCTCGCGCGCTGGTGCAAGCTCCGCATCGGTCAGCAGATCGGACAGCAGGACATACCCCTCCTCCTGGTACTGAACCAGCTGCGCCTCGGTCAGGCTGCCGCGTAGGGTTTTGTGGTTTTCTGCCACCATCGAGGACTCCCTAAAAAGTGAGTGGTTTTCTCCAGAATGGACATCCCTCTCCTGTGAAGAGCCTGTGATATGCCCACTCTTCCAGCTAGCATCCTCCCATTTCGCACCTGGCATATGCAATTGTCG
>CAZSJB010000446.1:0-2837 GCA_964606625.1 uncultured Tepidisphaeraceae bacterium
GCGTTGATCAAGGCGGGCTTTGAGACGCTCATCGAAGCTGGTTATCCGCCGGAAATGGCATACTTCGAGTGCCTGCACGAAGTGAAGCTGATCGTCGACCTGATCTACCAGGGCGGCTTGGATTACATGCGTTACTCGATCAGCAACACAGCCGAATACGGCGATCTGACCCGCGGCCCACGTGTCATCACTGATGAAACCAAGAAGGCAATGCGGGAGATCCTCAAGGAGATCCAGTCCGGTCAGTTCGCCAAGGAATGGCGGGCTGAGTACGAAGGCGGCTTGAAGAACTTCAAGCGCCTCTACGAGCAGGACAATACCCATCCGGTCGAAGTCACCGGCCGCAAGCTCCGTAAGCTGATGCCTTGGCTGAACGCCAAGGAACCGCCCAAGGACTGAACGATAAACTGATCGGCTTTTTAGAATAAACCGGTCCGCTGAAGCGCCTCTGCAATTTGCAGGGCCTGCTTCAGCGGACCGGTTTGTCTCTGCTGATGCGAGGGCCACAACCCTACTGTTCAAACGTCAGGTACGGCCACAGCCGCACTTCTTTTTCACCATAGGTGGCAACCTTATCGCCCTGCTTGTATTCCAGCTTGACGCCGATCTTCGTGCCAACTTGTGGCTCGGGGAAGCCTGCCAGCTTTGAGGTCGGCATCGCCAGTTCCGCAGTCCAGCCGCCATCATGCGCCTTGACGGCCCAGCGATGGCCAGGATCACTTCGGCCATTCCTGTACTCGCCGGTTTCCGCAGACATGCCGCGCTTCAGCGACAGCCTGCCGAAATCGCCGTCCTTCCCGGGCACAAGCGTGAACGCCCAGTCATAATACATCAACCCGGTCGACCCCAGTTCAGGGCGAGTTGAGAGATTGACCGTGAATACCCCTGGTTTATCGTCGGCATTGTTCACGCGGATGGCTGCATACAGGGTCTTCTCATCCCACTTGAACATCGCCTCTGCCGAGGCAGTGGTCTCGCCGGTGAGCTTTACTGCCTCCACCCCGTCCCATTCCGACAGATCGCCATCGATCTGCATGCCCTGGGCGCGGCTGGCAGTGAACGAGCCTTCGCGGGTGCTCCAGCGATCGGGATTCAGCGGCTGATCAGGAGGTGTCGCCTGCCGGGCAAGCTGCTCGCCAACACCTACGACATAGGTCACCGCCCCACTGAGATCCAGGGTCAGCTTGCCGTTGCTGGTTTGACGCTGCTCGGCCGCTCCCATGAGATCAACCACGGTGACTTCATCGGCGGCGGTATCAATTTCGACGGTGCGATCCTCCTCGAGCGTCCACAGCGCCAGCGTATATTCGCCATCGCGTTCAAACAGCATGGCGCCAATGCCCGGGCCGTACCACAGGTCACCTACAAAGCGGCTGGTGTCAATCATGCGGGCAGCGATCGCATGGGCGATCAACACCGGCTTGGGTGGACCACTGAGTCGGAAAAATCCAAAGAAGTGCTCCCGTTCGGTGACGTCATACTCGCGATCCGCCGTCCAGTGCGGAATAAGCGTTTTGACGTCCTCGGCGTACATCATCAGTGACTGGCGCGTGGTGCGCATCGCCTGAAGCGCCTCACTGACACTGTGGCCCCGCCGATCTTCAGGCGCCGTCGGCCAGCCGTACTCGGTGACATATATCTCGAACTCCTGACCGGTTCGCTCCCGCAGGCCGTCGCGCACAGTGCGGAGCACCTGGCGGATACGGTGTTCCGGCTGCGGTGTGAAACTGTAAGGATGCAAGATGATGATGTCGACGTTTTTCAGTCCCCCGGCAGCGGCAAACGGCTCGAAGAACTTGGTATGTCCCCAGAATCCGGCGTCGACGCCCACTTTCGCGTTGGGACGGGCTTCCTTGATAGCCTCAGTGGCAATCTGGACCCATTCGGCATAGTCGGCCCCGGACATGTAGTTCCACACCTCATTGCCGATCTCAAAGATCGTCTGATCAGGCGGCAATGCGTTAATCAGTTCCTTCAGCCAGGCTTGGTAGGGCTCCTTCTTCGGAATGGTCCTTCGCGAAGGATTTCGGCTGCCGTTTTTCTTTTTCCATTCTTCCAAGGAACCGTAACGCTGCTCGTCCCACATGGTGTCGAGCGGATAGCCTTCCACCTTCCAGACGACGTTGACCTGATGGTTTTCAATCAATTCGTGGTTGCCGATTTTGCCCGGCTCTTCCGGATCCGGAGCAGCCGGGAAATCATGACGGGTCCACTGCAAGCCCAGTTTCACCGTGGAATCAATGAACTTGTTCAGGTCATACACCGTGCCCTTGCGCCACCAGACGCCGGGTGAACCCAACTGCCAGATCTTCAAGCCAAATCGCGCCCCCTGCTCCCGCGCCTCCTGGGCAGTGCGGTCAACGAAATGGACGACACCAAAACTGAACGGTTCTTCTCTCGTGAACTTCTCCTTGCCGCGAATAAACGGAATGGGACGGGAGTAGTCGGCAGTGATGACCTGACCGGCGGTGTCCTGGTAGTGCAGCGAGGCATCCATTTCATAGTAGCCCGGCTGCATTTCACCGAGATCAATCGTAAAGCGGATTGTCCTGCCCTCTGTTGATGTCACTGGCACTTTCACGGTGCGCTGCTTACCTGTGAAATTGGTTACCTGCACCGTGACTTCACCCGATCCAGGGCCGATGTCGTGAATGGCCGCCTCGAACTGGACCGGCTGGCCAACGGGGAACAGGTTGTTCTGGTCATTGTCCTGGATGGCCAGACGTGCTGCGTCGACAGGAACGGCTATCACAGCCCCTGCCAGCAATGCGATCGACATCAAACCGCGGCGCAGGGCCGTGCGCCACGGGGTGGCAATCTTGTTCATGGTGTCTCCT
>CAZSJB010000447.1:0-2835 GCA_964606625.1 uncultured Tepidisphaeraceae bacterium
CTTTGCTCTGCTGGCGCAGCTTTCGCGTGAGCCCGAGCCCACACACCTGCCCGTGAGTGCGGTGATCTATGCCGAGGGCATGATCATCGACGGCGAGGGCGGCGAAGGCCTGTTCGGCGGACGATCGATTGGCTCGGACGACATCCGCAAAGCCATGCGCATTGTCCGGCGAGATGACAACATTCGGGCGGTGGTGATCCGGATCGACTCACCCGGTGGTAGCGCCCTGGCCAGCGAGGCGATGTGGCAGGCAGTGCGCCGCGCCGCCCAGGAGAAGCCGGTTGTCGTCTCCATCGGATCCATGGCGGCCAGCGGGGGGTATTACCTGGCTTCGGCAGCCGATCACATCATTGCCGATCCGACCGCCATCGTCGGATCGATCGGCGTGGTCGGCGGTAAGTTCGTGCTGAAGGATCTTTACAACAAGATCGGTCTTACCACCGAAGCCTTCGTCCGTGGACAGAACGCTGACCTGTTCAGCTCC
Organism: uncultured Tepidisphaeraceae bacterium; assembly: GCA_964606625.1. Lineage (GTDB taxonomy): Bacteria > Planctomycetota > Phycisphaerae > Tepidisphaerales > Tepidisphaeraceae > CALEKX01. The sequence goes on from CAZSJB010000447.1 coordinate 485, forward strand.
TCCCAACCGTTCACCCAGCGGCAGCGGCAGATGGTGCAGGCTTGGATGACCAGCACCTACGAGCAATTTACGTCGCGCATCATGGAGACGCGCTCGAACCGCATCGGTGATATCGAGAAAGTCGCCCGCGGTCGGGTCTTCCTTGCCCAGCAGGCGCTCGACCTGGGGATGGTCGATCAGCTTGGGGGATTGCACGACGCGGTGCTGTACGCAGCCCGACAGGCGAACCTCGAGGAAGGCGAGTATGAGGTGCAGGCCATCCCCGAGCCGATCACGCTGGCTGACGTGCTCAACGGCCGCACCGAAGCGTCTACGCCGCTTCGGCCGCAGGGGGCCCTGGCGGAGGATTCGATCCTGCGGACGCTGACACCCGATGTACGCCGCATGGTGGGTCAGCAGATCCAGGCGTTGCAATTGCTCCAGAACCGTCCTGTGATCCTGGTCTCCCCGTACATGGTGCGGGTGCGATGAATTGTGCGGATCGTGGGGCGATGCCGGGTTCGCAATCCCCCATTTTTCATCTGTACGAGACATTCCGGGAGCCGCTACAGTCAGGGTAGCCCGTGTTTTGCAGGAGATGCGGGTTGAACCGACCATCCTCCGGAGGCAACCATGGCATTAAAACTCAGGCCCCTCAACCAGCAGGTGATCGTGATAACCGGCGCATCGAGCGGCATTGGGCTGGCGACCGCCCGGCTTGCTGCGGCACGTGGTGCGCGGCTTTGCCTGGCGGCGAGAAATGAAGATGCACTGCGCCAGATCACCGAGGATCTGAATGCCCGCTACGGGGAGGGGTGTTGTGTTTACTGCGTGGCGGATGTGAGCAAGGAGGAGGATCATCGGCGCATCGCCCAGACCGCAATCGAAGCCTTCGGTCATATCGATACCTGGATCAACAACGCCGGGATCAGCATTTACGGTCGGATGCAGCAGGTGCCGATGGAGGACCAGCGGCGGCTGTTCGAAACCAATTTCTGGGGTGTGGTCCATGGCAGCCGGGTGGCGGTTGAGCACCTGGGGGCGCGCGGTGGGGCGATCATCAACATCGGCAGCACGCTTTCGGATCGTGCGCTGCCGCTACAGGGGATGTACAGTGCATCCAAGCATGCCGTGAAAGGATTTACCGACGCCCTGCGCATGGAAATCGAGGAACAGGGCCTGCCGATCGCGGTGACGCTCGTCAAGCCGGGCGCGATCGACACGCCGTACCGTCAGCATGCAGCCAATTATCTGGAGACCGAACCCCTGAATCCGCCGCCGGTGTATGCCCCGTCCGTCGCTGCGAGGGCGATCCTGTATTGCGCGGAGCATCCTACGCGCGACATGTTCGTCGGCAGTGGTGGGAAGATGATGAGTGCCATCGGCTATTACCTGCCGCGCGTGGTGGACTGGGTGATGGAGAAGGTGATGTTCAGCGGGCAGAAATCCGGTCGACCTCCGCGACCGCGCGAGGAGAATGCTCTGTACCAGCCTGGCGAGGGAGGCAGCGAGGAAGGGGGATATCGCGAGTTCGGAACAGTACGCAAGCACAGCTTGTATACGCAGTCGGCAATGCATCCGCTGCTGACGGCGGCTGCGGCGGTGGGCGTGGGGGTCGCTGTTGTGGCGCTGCTTTCCGGCCGCACGCACCCGCGAACGCTGGCAGAGCGCGCAGCTGCCGGATTGCGGGATGTGCGCAACCGCATCACCGAGTATCTCTGATCACGAGGCGCGTATCGAAGCCGGTCGAGTTTTCAGTAAAGGCGCAATTGAGGCCTGCTGTCGCTGAATAGCACAAATCCGGCTGCACCCGTGGAGATGACGTGCAGCCGGATTTTCATGTGCGCTATCGTGTCTTGCGGAACAGATCCAGTTCGATCTCGTAGCTGGGCTCCGGTTTCTTGAACAGGTATTCGCCGTGGCGAATGGATGCCAGCACCTCCGCCCGTTGGCGAACGGCTTCGAATGCTGAGGGGGCATCCAGCACCAGGAAGTTCGCCGGCTTGCCTGCTTCCAGGCCGTACTGGTCCTCGATATGCAGCGTCTTGGCGCCGTTATAGGTGATGAAATCGAGCACCGTTTCAAGCTCTTCGTACGACATCGTCTGCGCCAGGTGGATACCGTTATCGAGGATGTTCATCATGTTGCCGTTGCCCACCGGGTACCACGGATCGTTGATCGAATCCTGCCCGAAGGCGACATTGACGCCGGCGTCGCGCAGCTCCTTCACCCGCGTCAGGCCACGGCGCTTGGGATAGGTGTCCTGGCGGCCCTGAAGATAGGCGTTCTCGGTCGGCATGGCATTGAAGTTCAGCCCTGATTTGGCGAATAACCCGATCATGCGGAAGGCATAGGCGTCATTGACCGAACCA
>CAZSJB010000448.1:0-2013 GCA_964606625.1 uncultured Tepidisphaeraceae bacterium
GATCCATCCTAACTGGGCGTTGACGGCGGCTCATGTGGTGGATTGGCCGGACATGGACGGCAATCCGAACAATAATGCGCTGGGTTACGTCAAGATAGCCGGTCAGACCCGGCCGGCTGCGGAGGTCATTGTTCCGACCAGCGATGGCATCAATCCAGGATGGAATGGCGACATCGGCCAGGGGTTTGATATTGCCCTGGTGCGGTTTGATGAACCCATCACGAATGTCACCCCGGCCAAGATCTACACAGGATTTCAGGAACTGGGCAAGGTCGTGACGATGGTGGGTTACGGCCAGACCGGAACGGGAAAGACCGGTTCGACTGGTGCGTCGGGCGTCAAGCGTGCCGGACAGAACGTCATCGATGAGCTGTTTACGGTGCGCAACGGCGCGACAACCCTGCGATGGGACTTCGATGAACCGGCACCGCGACTTTCGCCCAACCGGCTTGGCGGATCCAGCATTCCGCTGGATCTTGAATACCAGATTGCTTCCGGTGACAGCGGCGGGGGATCGTTCATTTTCGAGGACGGTGAATGGTGGCTAGCCGGTGTGCATTCCGGGACATATGACTTTTTCGCCTATCCGGGTACGAATGACTCACATACCTACGGCGATGTGGCTCTGGTTACGCGTGTGTCGGCGTATCAGGAGTTCATCTTCCGACATATTCCTTCGCTGGCAGTTATTCCCGAACCGATGCATCTGTCAGCGATCGGGATTGGCAGCCTGCTGCTGATCCGCCGCCGACGGATGGCTGCGTAAAGATGGCCCAGCCCCTCATCTGCGGTGATCCCGCATTGACATCCTGATAAGAAGTACAAGCGTTCGAGGAGGGTCTCTTGTGCTTCTCAAAGAACCGGTCCTATTAACCAATAAGCGGACCGGTTCTTTATTGGAAGGATTGATCCGATGCACATGGGACAATCCTTTCTTCAAGGTCGGATCAGACGATAGTCCGAACGGACGCGGCGCTTTTCATCCGGGATGCCGGACAACTCGAAGAAGAAACGCGTCATGGTGTTGCGCCAGTGATACGCGTTTTGCAACTGCTGCTCCAGACGATGCTGTACTTCAGCAAATCGCTGATGGTCGATTTTCCCTTCTAATGTTGCCCAGCGGCGCTGAAAGTCGCGCACCTGCTGCACTCCATCGAAATAGCGGTTATATAGCGTCTGGATAAGTGTTTTTTCGTTGCTCAGCTTCCGGTCGTAAGGCACAGCATGGAAGAACAGCAGCAGGTTGATTGGACACGTTTCAATCGTTTCATATTGCCTGGCGACCGGGGCAGCGTATTGTCGCGTATATCCGCTTCCCGTTGCGACGCTTCGATCATATCCGACGGTGGTGGTATTGGCGTGGTGATACGGATGGCGAATCTCCGGCATGGGATAGAAATGGGTAGGCGGGTCATGCAGCACGCCCAGCCCCAGCGGGGAGGTGTAGGCCTCATATGCGCTGTGCGAATCCATCAGAATTGACACGATTGTCTTCACGACCGCCTGTTCATTGCCAAATGTCAGTCGTGTCCATTCCTCGGCGATTTGATCTGGTGTCAAATCAGGATTCCATGCCAGTTGCGCAAACCCATAAAAATTGGCCATATGTAGATGATGGCCCAGCCAGTTGCGGTCCTGACCGATATTCAACACTCCCACGATCCCACCTGGCTGACCGGTAATTGACCCTTCAATTCGACGTGCAACCGTCGATCCCTCCCCATTCAGGTGTGTGTCAAAATCCAAAACCTCTTTCCAGAATGGAACCAGATAACAGATATGAATGTTGTGCCCCGTATATTCCTGGGTTATCTGCAACTCCAGTATCTGCCGCGTCTGCGGCATGGCGCCGAAGAGAGGATGCACTGGTTCGCGCACCTGGAAATCCAGTGGTCCGTTTTTGATCTGCACCAACGCATTGGAAGCAAAGCGGCCGTCGAGTGGGTTGAAATGGTCGTATGCCATCGCGGCGCGATCACTTGGCTCCAGCGCCCTGACCAGTCACAAGTGGTG
>CAZSJB010000448.1:2023-2834 GCA_964606625.1 uncultured Tepidisphaeraceae bacterium
GCGATCACTACCCGCCTCCAGGCTGTAGACAAAGGCTCGCCAGATGACCGTTCCGCCATGCGGTTCCAGAGCTTTGGCGAGCATGTTGGCGCCGTCAGCGTGATCGCGGCCGTAGCCGTAGGGCCCAGGCTGGCCTTCGGAATCAGCTTTGATAAGGAATCCACCAAAATCAGGGATAAGGGCGTAAATTTCCGTGGCTTTGTCATTCCACCATTGCTGTACCCGCGGATCCAGTGGATCGGCGGTCTCCAGTCCGCCCAGTGAGCGTGGCATGTCAAATCCCACGGACAGGTACAGCGTGATGCCATATGCTCGCAGCACCTCTGCCAGCGCCGCTACCTTGGGCAGATACTCTTTGGAGAGGATCTGCACATTGTGCCCCTTGCCCACATTGACGTTGTTGATGGCTGTCGCGTTGACGCCCACCGAAGCCAGCAGCCGGGCGTAATCGGTGTATCGCTCATTCAGCTGTGGCAACTCATCCCACAGGAATATGGACCGGCCCCCATAGCCGCGCTCGATCGTGCCGTCGAGGTTGTCCCAATGGTTCATCATCCGCAGCCGAATTTTCGGCTGGTCGCGCAACGTGATCTGATCGAGTGGCGTACCGGTTTGTAGCTTTCTCAGCAGGGCGAATGCTCCATACAGAAGGCCGCGATCACCTTGGGCAGCAATGAGGGTTGCCTGCCCATGAGCAAGCTCGATTGTGCGAATGAAAAATCCTTCCTCGCCCAACTCCTCCAAATTGCCTTCAGCCAGAACTGCCTGATAGGCCTCAGGCGCAATCCTCGGATTGGTGATCAGTGCAATG
>CAZSJB010000449.1:0-2823 GCA_964606625.1 uncultured Tepidisphaeraceae bacterium
GCGGTCACGATTGAGCGCATTCCTTTCACGCCGCCGCGCTACGGCGTCTGGATGATCCATACGGGCATCGTCGTCCTGATTTTCGGGATGATGCTCTATTTCAAGTACAAGACCGAAGGGTTGGCGTTCATCCCGGTGGGGGGAACGGTTTCGCGCTATTACGACATCAATGAACGGGCGCTGTACATGCGCTTCAACGGGATCAACCTGCGGCAGCATCGCCTGCCTTCGCTGCCCAGGTTCAAGCCCGCCATGCCCGAAGAAGGGAATGTAGCGCGCATGGAGCGCGACGATCTGCACAACATCGTCCCGCTCGTGCAGATGCCCGATCCGACGACCGGTGAGTTCATCGAGGCGCCGGCTGCCCAGTTTTTCAACCTGCCCGATGACCTTGAAATCGACCTGGTCGCGTATCACCCCTACGCCGTCATCAAAAGCCGCATCATCGAAGCCCCGGGCGCGCCCGAGCCGGTTATAGAACTGCTCCTGCGCGAGCCCCACGAGGGTGAGCTGATCACGCACCATCTTCACTCAGCCGATCCGCGGCGACGATGGGTGCCGGTGCCTGATGCGGGCATCATCGAGCACCGTCATGTCCCCGACGATCATGTGGATGCCATGATCGCGGCGATTCGACAGTCGCCACATCGCCTGAGCGTCAGTGTGGAGGGAGTCTCGCAGAGCATGGAGGTATGGGTCGGCAAGACCTACACCATCGGTGACACCGGTTACGAACTGACCATCGAGGATTTTGATCCGGCCTGGCAGACGATCGACGGTCAGATCGTGCCGTTGCTGACGATGATGGTGAAATCGCCCCAGATGCAGTTTCGCCGCCAGGTTATTCCCGGGCGAGATCGGCCGACCGACTGGAAGCTGGATGTGCCCGGAGCCGGCCCCATGGGTCAGCGCCAAACCGAACCGCTTGATACCGAATTGATCACCGATTACACGCTGCACGATCCCCATGGCCTGGTGGCGCCTCAGCGGGCTGACCGCTACATCCTGCTGACCAGTGAGAAGCGGTTTGTGCTGCTTACCCAGCCGATCCGGGGCGAAGCGACGCATCAGTCCATCAACGGCGACGAGGTTGGGTTTACGATGGGCGATGCCCATGGCCACGGTTTTCAGGTGACGGCGCGTCGCGTCGATAACGCGGGGCTGGCGGATTATGTTGAGCCTGTGCCCAAGCACCTGCGTCGCAGCGATCAGGCGGGAATCTTCCAGGTGGTAGTGGCTCGGGTGCGCATGGGGGACTGGTCACAGGAGGTGGCGGTTCCGTTCCAGGAGTGGATCTTCGAGTCGCGCTGGGTGGGTGGGCTGGTGCGCCTCCCGCAGACCGGCGATGTGCTCCAGCTTCAACTGGGCAACACCTCACGGCCGCTGCCGGTCCATGTGACGCTGGAGAAGTTTGAACTGGTCAACTACATGGGCGGCACACCGCAGACCACCAACCTGTTCCGCGACTTCAAGAGCTATATTACGATCGCCGATCGTGAAACCGGTCGTAAGCGTCAGGCGGTGGCCCACATGAACAATCCCGTTTACTTCGGTGGCCTGGGTGACAGTGAATGGGCGCTGTTCCAGGCGCGTTTTGATCGGGAAAACCAGAGCTTCACCGTGCTGGGGGTGGGAAATCGACCCGGTGTATGGGTGATGACCGCGGGATGTGTTCTGATGACGGTGGGGCTGCTGTATGCGTTCTATCTGAAGCCGGTGATCATCCGTCGGATGAAGCAGCGTGCACTGGCTGAAGCGGCGGCACGACGCCCCAAGCCGCCGGCCGATACACCGCCGGTTGCGGCGGGGATGAGTTAAGAACCTGCTGTGGCACGGGCTATCCGCCCGTGTCCTATTCCAAGGACACCACGGGCGGATAGCCCGTGCCACGTTAAACGAGCAATCACGATGATGATCAAGCGAATCCTTTGGACCTGCCTTGCGTTGTTCCTCGTTGCCGGTCCGGCTTGGGCCGATGAGCGCGACGATTTCGCCCGCCAGCTCGATCTGTCGCCCCTGGAGTCGATCTCGATTCAGCATTCCCAGACGCTCAAGACGTTTGACAGCTTTGCGCGGCAGACCCTCAGCCTCATCACCGGCAAAACGAAACTCGACGGGCACGAGGCGGTCTACACCATCCTGGACATCTCCTTTCAGCCATCGCAGTACGTCAGCCGCAACCTCATCAAGATCAAGAACGTTCCGCTGCGCTATGATTTCAGCGATCTGCAGATCATCGACGAAGCGGAAAAGCAACGCATCATTCACGAAGGAACGATCTCGCTGCATTTTTACCTGCGTCCTGAGGTGCAGGAGCTGCTGGGACGGGTCCAGTCCACCGCTGCCTACAAGTTCGATGCGGTGAACGAATTGAAAGTGGCGGCTGCCCATCTGGAGCAGTTGGCAGGAACGGATCCGCGGAGCTGGCCGTTCATTTCACCTGCGACCACGGATCCATCGGACCATATCTGGCGGAGCATCAACGAGGTTGCCGGTGTGATTCCGGGATTTCGCGAAACGGCGCGGCAGATGGGGCTTCCGGTAGGGGAGGGGATTCCGGCCTATCAGCCGAAGGCCGAGGTGTTGCAGAAGATCATGCAGGCCATGGTCGAGCTGCGCATCGGCTGGATGCGCAACGATTCCCAGAAGGTGAATGAGAACGCCGCCTTGCTGGCAACGCTGTTGCCACAGGTGAATCCGGAGGTGTATCCGTCGGCGCTCAAGCGGAAAACGGAGGTTATTTACAATCGCCTGGCCAAGCTGACGCTGCCCGGCGCGGCGTTTTACTTCGTGGCGTTTGTCTGCTTCCTGTTGGCGGCGCGG
>CAZSJB010000450.1:0-2820 GCA_964606625.1 uncultured Tepidisphaeraceae bacterium
CGAGATCCCGCCGCAGATGGCCGCCTTGTACTTGCCGCCCTTCATGCCGCCGGCGAGCTTGTTGATCGCATACTCGAGCGTGATGCCCAGCTCATCCTCATAGACGCCGGGCTTGTTGACATGCCCGCTCATGCCGAACAGCTTCGGCCCGGGCGAGGTCTTGGTGCCCATGGTTTTGAACCAGTCGGCTCCGCGCTCGATGATGTGCGGCACGCAGCAGAGCGTCTCGACGTTGTTGATGACTGTCGGGCGGGCAAACGCGCCGGCGATGGCTGGGAATGGCGGCTTGTTGCGCGGCCAGCCGCGCTTGCCTTCGATGGCTTCGAGCAGGCCAGTCTCTTCACCGCAGATGTACGCACCGGCGCCCCGGTGGACGTAGCACTCGATCTTGTGATTCGAGCCGAAAACTCCCTGTGGGCCAAAGACGCCCTTGGCGTAAGCTTCCTCCAGGGCCTTTTCCAGAATCTTGGCCTGGCGGTGGTATTCGCCGCGGATGAAGATGTAGATCACGTCGCACTGCGTCGCCAGTGCCGCAATAGCCGCCCCTTCCAGAAGCTGGTGGGGGTCATGATCGATCAGGTAGCGATCCTTGAAGGTGCCGGGTTCAGCTTCGTCACAGTTGACTGCCAGATAGTGCGGGCCGGTCTTTTCCTTGGGAACAAACGACCACTTCTGCCCAGCTGAGAACCCCGCCCCGCCGCGTCCGCGCAAGCCGGATTCCTTGACAACGTTGATGATCTCATCCGGCTGCATATTGAGGGCTTTTTTGAGCGCCTCATAGCCGCCGGTGGCGACGTACTCATCGTACCAGACGAGTTTCCGCTGGCTGGGGTCGGGAGGAATCCGCTTGGTAAGGACCGGTTCGGTAAATGCCATTGCTAATACGCCTGTTTGGGTAAGTTTGCGGACAGCTTGCCGGAATCAAACATTCTATGCAACGGCGCACGGACGGCAACGGGGAGGGAGGGGGATTGCGGAATGCGGAATGGAGCGGGTGGCTCATCGGGCCAGACAGGCTTTAAGGACTCTATCAGCGGGCGCCGGGTAAGCAGTGTGATGATCATGCCGCAAATGATTGTCACAGCAAGAACCGGAGGCACAAAGGTCTTCAGGAGCAAGTCAATGATTTCGTAGCGCCCCCCCGAACCACATATACATAGGAACCGTCACGGTCCCATGGACGGCCGCGCCGAGAATAATGCACGCCCCGGCCGACACATCAGCAGCAGCTGCATCGCGCCTCTCCGCAGAAGCAGCCCCACCCCGCCCAGAGCCAACGCTGCATTGGCGACTCCATAGCTTTCTGTCAGGACGTACAGCCACCATGTGTCGCTTCCCCCAAATGCTAAAGATACGGTCCCAAATGCCAAAGACATGGATGGCAACTCAACCAGGCCCATAACGCTCATCACCATCACGTCTACAAGCATCAGCCCTCCGTAGCAAAGGCAGGCTACTCCGGCCATCCGGGTAACTGTCTGCCAAGCCCGACGGTACGTATGCTGTGGAATTACAGGAGCATAGGACAATGTCGTATCCTGCTGATCTCGCATGCAATCCCCTGGTGTCAGACATCGTCCGACAGAGGATCATCGAGGTCAAAACGACTGGGCGGACCTGTCATGCGCGCCAATTCGATGTATGATGCACCTGGCGCTTACGGTTCGTTTTTTCATGCCGAGATGTTGTCACCAGCAGGCAGGAAGAATTCGGCCTCGGCCAGTAACACCGTTGTGTCCCCCGTGGCATTCTATTGCACTCTCCTACCTCAGGCGGCGCGTCAGCCATGACAGACAACGCCCCCGCCAGCAGATATGCTGTCAACAGGTACAGCTTGCGGGAGAGCAGCCTTCCTCCTGCAACGTACTCCAATGAACGGCTACGCAAAGACGATCATTCAGTGTGCTGGGGGAAAGAGGATCAGATCACGCCAAAACCGTAAATTTGTCGCTGGCAGACAGTATGTCAGTCATCGGATTGTTTGAAGATGAATTCATCGGTCGTGGTGCGGCGAAGGATGATGTTGGGATTGGCAGGGTGAGGACGCTCGTCAACCTTGTCCTGTCGATAGACCACCTGCCGGCCGACCTGCGTGCGAATGGCCTTTCGCACATGCCCCACCTGCCGGCCAAGCCAGTGCATGAAGCTGGAAGAGGAAGACGACTTCATGGGACAAAGGGATCCAAGGTAGTAAGCTTCAAGCTCTCTACCCCACAAGTTCCAAGGAAGTTCCAACTTTCAACCTCCAAGCTCCAAACGCCCGTCCCTCTGGGCGTTTTGTTTTATCTCTTGTCTGTTTGAAGATTCTTTGGAGCTTGGGGGTTGAAACTTGGAGCTTCCACTCGTCAGACACTGTCTGCCACCCTCAATGTCCGGACTTTTCAGCCTCCCACGTCACCACCGGATCCTTGTAGTCCTTCGGATCCTCGGGCAGCGAGGCGATGATCTCATCGAGCTTTTCAGGCGTGAGTTCCTCGTGCAGCACCTCATTGACCAGCGCCACCGGGGCTGTGCCGCATGAGCCAAGGCATTCCATTTCGATCAGGGTAAAACGGCCGTCAGAGGTCGTTTCCCCGACTTCGATCCCCAGCTTGCGTCGGACATGGTCTGTCAGTTCCTGTCCTTTGCAGATCTCGCATGCCAGGCTGCGACAGACACCGATCAGGTACTTGCCCTTGGGTTTCAGCCAGTACTCTTCGTAGAAGCTGGCGGTGTCCAGCGCCTCAGCCGGCGCGATCTCCAAGAACTCCGCCAGCTCCTGGAGTGCCTGCATTGGAATCCAGTCATATGTGTGCTGGATGATATGCAGCGCCGGCATGA
>CAZSJB010000451.1:0-2813 GCA_964606625.1 uncultured Tepidisphaeraceae bacterium
TTGATCGTGAAATAGGTGGGCCGATCGGGATCGACAGCCATGTCGAAGGACACGTGTCCACCGTAATCGTCTGGTGGATCGAGCGGCAGCAACTGGCGGGCTGGCTGGTTCAAGCCCCCGGTGATCGTCCGGCTACGGTGGGCCTTCAGGTTATGAGCCGATTCCGATGCCTCTACTCCAAACTGCATGCTATCGAGCTGAGCTGCTGCGCCCTGTAGCGTGGTGGTCAACACCATCAGCAGGACGGCGGTGAACAGAGGAGCAACATGGATGCGATGTGAAATGATCATGGCACGTTGACCGAAGTTGAAATCAGGCGAACTCAGGTACCAAGGACAACCGGTAGCACAGGGGGATGCGCAGACGACTTGTACGATCGGCCCGCACGGGGGCGATGCACCGACCGCGCAGCCAGTTCCGGGGTGATTTCCCATTGCAGCGGCTTGCCAGCCAGATAGCGATCTAGTTCTTCCAGCATATACCGGCCCATGCGGTGACACTCCCGGCCAACGGATCCTGCGATATGCGGGGTAAGTACCACGTTGGGTAGTGTGTAAAGCGGTGAATCCGCGTGCGGTGGCTCGGGATGGGTGACATCGAGCACTGCCTGTAAATCCAGGCGACGCTGCAGGACTTCAATCATCTCCGGTTCCCGCACCACCTGGCCGCGCGCCGTGTTGATGAGCGTGGCACCGGGCTTCATCATGCTCAGCAATCGACCGGTGATCAGACCTTCTGTTTCCGGCAGGTCAGGCGTGTGCAGGGAGACGACCTCACAGGTGGAAAACAGATCTTCCAGTGAGCCTTTGCGAACCCCCAGCTGATTGGCTTGCTCAGTGGTGAGGAATGGATCATACACCATCACATTCAGGTCAAATGGCTGGAGCAGGTCGAGCACCTTGCGCCCGATCGTGCCCAGTGAAACCAAACCCACCGTAGAGCCATAACATCCCGGGGCGCCGTCGCGTGGGACAAACGTGCGCTGGTGTCGCGTGTTGCGCGCCAGCGCCCATCCATGCTTCAGCGAAAACAGGATGGTCGACAGGGTGTATTCTGCAACGGGGATCGCATTGGTGGCGAATGCGCTTGTGACGCGGATGCCGCGATCCCAGACGCTCTGTGTCATCCAGCCGCCGACGGCGCCGGCTCCGTAGAAGATGATCTTGAGGTTGGGCGCGCGGTCGAGAAATGCGTCATTCATCAGGGGCGCGCCCCAGCCGGAAAAGATGGCCTCCACCTGGCTGAGCAGGTCGGGTCTGCTCTTGATGGAATCCCGGGTCTGCTGGGGAGCGAGAAACTGGACGCGCGAGGCAATGGCAGCCTGCTCATCGGGGCCATAAATCAGGGGGAAAGTACTGGTGTCGAGGATGTACAAGCTACGCAGCGGACGCATCTGTGGATCCTTGGATGGAGCAGATCAAGGTCAGGCGACTGCGCCGTGTGTCTTGACACAATCCCGGATGCGGCAGCCGCGACAACGTCAGTGTGCTTCACATCCATCTTGTAGACCAGTCATTAATGCGTAATAATTTAACCACTTTGCGACAGGCTCCTCTCCAGGCTGCTGTTCCTGCAGATCGTCCGGTGGTCGGCATTCTGATCGATGGTTTGACCGGGTTTGGACGGGCGGTCATGCGGGGGGTGATGCGCTACGCAAATCTCCAGCGGCGCTGGATCATCCATGAAGAATTGCGGCATATCTTTGAAACGCCGCTGCCGGATTGGCCTGAATGCGATGGCGCGATCGTGGCGGGAGTTGCGGGGGAAGCGCGGGAGTATGCCATTGCGCACAGCCGGCATTTTATTCATTGTTCCGGCAGCGCTGACCCATCACGATCGCCGGTGGTCTGCATGGATGACTACGCAGTGGGGACGATGGCTGCCGAGCATCTGATGGACTGCCGGCTGGAGCATTTCGGATTCTATGGATATCGCTCGGATTCCCCGCTGGCGTGCAATCGCTTCAATGGTTTTTGCGACGCGTTGGCAAGCCGCGGATTTACCTGCTACGAGCCGGGGCTGGGATGGACGACAAGCGTCGAATGGCAGGGGCCGCGTGATCCGGAGGCGCTGATTGATTGGCTACAGGTATTGCCCAAGCCGGTCGGGATCATGGCGATTGACGACAGTGCCGCTCACGAACTGGCATCGGTCTGTCTGCGCGCCAACATTGCCGTGCCCGAGCGGGTGGCGATCATCGGTGTGAACAACGATGACCTGCTGTGTGAAAGCGCCTGGCCGCCCCTGTCAAGTGTGAACTGCGACTACAGCCGCACAGGCTACATCGCAGCCAGTTTGCTGGACAAGCTCCTGCAGGGCCAGGCATTGCAGGATCAGGAGCGGATCATCCGCTTGCCACCCCTGGGGGTGATCCGTCGCCAGAGCACCGACATCCTTGCCCTGGACAACCCGGACCTGGTGGAGGCGATCCGCTATATCCGCGAGCATGCATGCGATCCCTGTACCGTCAGCGATGTGCTGCGGCATGTGCCGGTGAACCGCCGCTGGCTGGAGCGGCAGTTCGTAGCGACGCTCGGGCGTACGCCGCATGACGAAATCATGCGGGTTCGGATCGAGGTCGCCAAGCGCCTGCTGCTTCAGCCGGAACTCAGCCTGCCGGACATTGCAATCCGGTGCGGGTTCGCAGCCAACCAGACCTTTGGGCGCGCTTTCTTGAAACTGATCGGAACCACCCCTGGTGCCTACCGCCGAACGGCAACACGTGGCGCCGCTCAATCCCGTCCTGTGGCTTAACCGTGTCGCAATCTGGTTATTCTTAGACGCAGAATAGACTTGTTCCTGCCTGCTTTGCG
>CAZSJB010000452.1:0-2777 GCA_964606625.1 uncultured Tepidisphaeraceae bacterium
TCTCAGCAGCGCGTGAAGTGGCGCTGAACAAGCCAATCATCGTCATCAAGACCGGCCGCACCGAAGCCGCCGCCAAGGCAGCCGCCTCACATACCGGATCGCTCACCGGATCGGATGAGGTGCTCGATGCCGCCTTCCGCCGGTCAGGCGTGCTGCGCGTCAGCTCGATTTCCGACATGTTTTCGATGGCGGAGGTGCTCGGCAAGCAGCCGCGCCCCAAGGGCCCACGGCTGACCATTGTCACCAACGCCGGCGGCCCCGGCGTGCTGGCAACCGATGCGCTGATCTCTAACGGCGGTGAACTGACCCAGCTCTCCGATGCGACGATCAAAGAGCTGAACGAATCGCTGCCCCCTGCCTGGAGTCGGGGCAATCCAATCGATGTTCTGGGCGACGCCCCCCCGGTCCGCTATGAAAAAGCGTTGGAAGTGGCAGCCAAGGATCCTAGTGCCGACGGCATTCTGGTCATCCTCACGCCCCAGGACATGACCGATCCCACGCTGATCGCCGAAGCGCTCAGTCATCACGCCAAGATCGAAGGCAAACCCGTACTGGCAAGCTGGATGGGTGGCCCGATCGTCGAAGCCGGCGAGGCCATTCTCAATCGTGCCGGCATTCCCACCTTCGCCTATCCCGACACCGCCGCCAAGGCGTTTACCTACATGTGGCGATACAGCTATGCGCTGCGTGGCCTTTATGAAACGCCCACAATCACCGAAGGTGAGGGCTTCTCTTCCGAGACCGCGCGCACAACGGCAGCCGGATTCATTGACGCTGCCCGCAAGGAAGGCCGCACGATCCTGGATGAATACGAATCCAAGCAATTGCTGGCTGCCTACGGCATCCCGACAGTCCAGACGCTCGTCGCCACAACAGCTGACCAAGCCGTCGAAGCCAGCAGAAAGACCGGCCTGCCCGCCGTCCTCAAGCTTTACAGCAAGACGATCACCCATAAGACCGATGTTGGCGGCGTCAAGCTGAATCTCACCAGCGAGGAAGAGGTCCGCAACGCCTTCAATGCCATTAAAGAAAGCGTCACGAAACACGCAGGCGAGGAGCATTTCCAGGGCGTCACTGTCCAGCCGATGATCAAACTTACCGACGGCTATGAAATCATCATCGGCTCATCGCTGGATCCACAGTTCGGCCCGGTGTTGCTGTTCGGTTCCGGAGGCCAGCTCGTCGAAGTCTACAAGGATCGTGCTCTGGGCCTGCCGCCGCTGAACGCAACGCTGGCCCGCCGCATGATGGAGCAGACGCGGATCTATCCCGCGCTCAAAGGTGTGCGCGGTCGACCACCGGTCGATTTGGCACTGCTGGAGCAGAACCTGGTCCGGTTCAGCCAGCTCGTGGCTGAGCAGCGGTGGATCAAGGAAATCGACATCAACCCGCTGCTGGCGTCAGCCGATCAGATCATCGCGCTCGATGCACGCATTGTGGTCCATGACAACACCGTCACCCAGGACCAGCTTCCGCCCCTGGCGATTCGTCCTTACCCGTCGCAGTATGTCACGCAGGTAAAGATTGGCGGTGAGCAGTTCACGATCCGTCCAATCCGTCCCGAGGATGAACCGCTCATGGTCGAGTTCCATCGCGGCCTCAGCGAGCGGAGCGTCCGGCTGCGCTATTTCCATCCCATGAAGCTGGACCAGCGGACCACGCACGAACGCCTCGTACGGGTTTGCTTCGCGGATTACGATCGCGAACTGCCGCTGGTGGTCGAGCGGACCGATCCCAAGACCGGCAATCGCGAGATCCTGGGCGTCGGCCGGCTGAGCAAAATCCCCCACCGCGACACCGCCGAATTTGCGATTCTCGTCAGCGATCAATGGCAAAACCGTGGACTGGGGACCAAGCTGCTCGAACTGGTTGTGAATGCGGCTCGTGCCGAAGGGATCAAGACGGTAACAGCCGACATGATGCCCGAAAATCTCGAGATGCAGCGGGTCTGTGAAAAGCTCAACTTCCAGTTGGTTCGTGATCCCGAAGAGGCAATCGTCCACGCCCGCCTGGACCTGAAATAAGGCAAGCGCCGCAGAGAAACCAGCAAAACCCGCGAAGCGTCAATCCGCATCCGCCGGCTGCGTCCCCGCCGTGCGCAGCTTGTGCCACAATCGTGCCAAGCCACGCGCCTGGAAGAACAACAGAAGCCCGACTGTGATCTCCAGCAGATCAATTACCGCAAACACATTCATAAGATCATCTTCATGCATGACTGAATTGCCGGCGTTGACGATAAATCGCGGAAGCGATGATGCCACGAAGTAAATCCCCAGCACCGCAAATGCGATCGCCTGCCAGGTCGTGGTATCCGATGCCCCGCCGAAGGCGCTCCCCCACCACTCGGTAAAAGCCGACGGCCGATCGATTCAGCAAACACGATCATGCAGACACCCGCTAAGGTCGCACCGGCTACCATTCCCAAGGGAATTGCCAACTCCAGCCACGGGGATGATGCATACTGCAGGCTACTAAGCAGTCCGGGTGTGAAGGCGATCGACAGCAGCACAACCTGCAGCAGGAGGTAACAGCCGATCAATCGCAGCGCGATCACGGCTACATCCAGGCGCGATACCGGGGCCGTCAACACTTTCTGCGGCGTTTCATAGCTCAGTTGATCTGTCATCACCCACACCTCCCATTAAATGCCATCACGCGTTCGCGCGCGATTCGACTTCCTGGCGCAGCCGGCCGACGAGTTCTTCGATGCTCATCTGGCCGAGGTCGGCATTGCGATGCCGCACGGCCACCTTGTTGACGGAGGCTTCCTTCTCGCC
>CAZSJB010000453.1:0-2775 GCA_964606625.1 uncultured Tepidisphaeraceae bacterium
GTCGTTTTGGGTGTTATCGAGGTAGCTGTAGGCGAAGGTGTGACGCAGGGTGTGTGGCACCAGCTGGTGGTCGTCCGGCAGCTTGAGCACGCCGCTTGATCTTCACCGGGATGGCCGGGGTACCGCCCAGCATGTTGACCATCTCTCGGGCCTGCTGTTCCGGCCGCTCCCCGTCCTTTGGGTTCTTCCAGCGGATGCTTGCAGTCAGTTCCAGCAGCCGGTTCAGCGTCATCCCGGCAGTCTCAGGGTTGTCGTCCAGCCGTGCGTCGAGGGGGATACCCTTACGAAGCCGCTCCTTCGTGTCGTCGATCCAAGCCTGAGCCTCGACCTTAGACTTGAAGTCCTTCCAGTAGACATCCGCCTGCCAGCTGTCCTTCCGTTCACGTAACGCCATCTCACTCTCCTTTCCTGTTCTCATCCGAGCATGTTGAGTATGTTGTTCATCAGTCGTTCGCCCCGTTTGTTGAGGCGGTGCAGGGTCTCCTTGTAGTTCTTGGGGTTCTCGTACCGCTCGATCAGGTCGATGCCCGGCACGCCCGGCCTCTGCCTCGGACCCAGTGCCATGAGGTTCCTGCTGGCAGACGACACGCTCTGCCCCGTCTTCTCCGCCACGTCGATCATGCGGATGTCGGGGTTGATCGCCACGCACAGCAGGGTGAGGATGCGGTCTGCACTCATGTCCGCACTCTTGCCCTCGCACTCGTTCCGAATCAGATCAATGGCCGCCGAGAACTTCTTGAGCCTGTTGATTGCTTCCTTGTCCATAACTGCCGCTCCTTCGCCTGAACCATTTATGGGGAGCCAGGATCACCTCGACCCTGCCGAGCCTAATGATATGCTCGGAGCCGGCAACTTGCCAATTCCAGTAACTTTGCGTGTCTGGGATTGAGAAGAGAACAGACCCCACAAACGGCAGGCGCACGTATGTGATTTCCATTAAAAGATCATCCTTCAGTTGACTCCTTACGTTGACCTCGTATGCCTTGCCCGCAGTGAAGCAGCGATTGCTCAGGGATGATGTGATTCTCATTCCGTTCTCCGTTTGGTTAAGATGTTCCCCGTCGGTCTCGTGGCGGAATTGGCAGACGCGACGGATTTAGGTTCCGTTGCCGAGAGGCATGCGGGTTCGAGTCCCGCCGAGACCATTGCTCAGTCGGCACGTTCGGTCAGCTGTTCCACCTCTTCGACCGTCGCCCGGCAGAAGTCCATCCAGTGACCGTCCCGCTTCGCCTGTAGCACGATCATGGTTTGCTCGCCGCTGTGGTCGACCGCTCCCACCCGCATGATCACGCCGTCACACTTCCGCCGCCGCACGTCTGCCGTGTTACGGAAACGCAGAGCGGATACAGCCAGTGCCGCCTTCCCTGATACTGGGGGTTAATTCTTGGGCATGTGACACAAGCGCTCAGGTTGTGACACAGGCCCAGAGGGTGGTCTCCGTTAGGTTGTGACTGTCACTGTCGCATCCCGCTACAGCGAAGATTCCGGTGTCGAGAACGATAAGGGAGATAACCCCCCCGGTTTCCCGAGGAAGTGTGAAGATCGGTTGCAAGACGGGAAATGAGTGGGGGGCCTAAATCCCGCGCGTCTGCCAATTCCGCCACTCCTGCGCCCACAGGCAGTCAGAACCTCAATTAGACGCCCATCGGGATACGCTGTCAAACGAGCAGAGGTGCGGAATATACCACTTTGTCTCGATGCGGTGGGAAGGATCCAGGACGGACTCCCGTTATGAGCGGGTCGGTTCATCGGGAATGTCGATGGGGTTGAGGCGGCCATCGAGCAAATCCTGCAGGAAGGTGGCTGCGGCGAGGGCATCGAGTTGCTTTTTTTTGCGTTTGCGGGTGAGTTTTTCGCCGGATCGTTTGCGCTGGATGAGCTGCTGTTCGGCATCAAAGCTGCTAAGGCGTTCGTCGATGAACAGCACGGGGAGGGCGGCCTGGCGGGCGAGGGTGCGCGCCCAGGTGATGGTCTGCTGGGCTTGGGGGCCCAACGAGCCATCCATGTTGAGCGGCAGGCCTACGACCAGACGCTGCACACCTTCGCGGGCGATCAGATCGAGAATCGGCCCAACCGCCTGGGCAGGATCTGTCACCTCCAGCACCTGGTGGGGCGTGGCGTATTGCCCACCTTCGTCGGACATCGCCAAGCCGATTCGTCGATTGCCAAGATCGATGGCTAGATGGCGCATGGAGCAGAGGGGCTGGTGTCAGTGGGCGAAGCGAAGAATCTCGGGACATCGATCATTGATACCGATCGCCAAACTGCTCTTTCACCTTGCCTACCAGATCCTTCACCCGCTGGGCTTCGGTCTTGGGGCAGATGAGCGTCGCATCGGCGGTGTGGACAATGATCATGTCGCTGACGCCGATGGTGGTGATCAGGTGCTCGGGTTCGCGCGAGACAACGATGTTGTTGTCGCTGTCGAGCAGGACGCAAGCGCGGGCGTCAATGGCGTTGTCATTGACGTCATTTTCCAGGATGTCCGCCAAAGCCGGCCAGGATCCCACGTCCAGCCATTCCACCGGCATCTCCACGGTTACAACCTTGCCCGTTCCCTTGCCCTGCGAGGCCGGCTCCATGAGAGCATAGTCGATGCTGATCTTGGGCAGGCTGGGATAGACCTGCTGAATCACTTCCTGCTGCTGGGGCGTGTTCCAGGCGTCGGCAATCTTCAGCCAGCCGGCGTGGCCGTCCGGCAGAAGGGTTTTCATCTCGTTCAGCAGCGTGTCGGCTCGCCAGACGAACATGCCGCTGTTCCAGTAGTAGCGGCCG
>CAZSJB010000454.1:0-2769 GCA_964606625.1 uncultured Tepidisphaeraceae bacterium
TCGCGCCTGCGCGGCTATGGCAAGTACGCCGATCAGATGTCGCCGGTGGAGTACGTCCAGAAGGTGGTCGCCGGTGAGCTGGGCGATCCGACGCTGTCATTTCAGTTGAAGCAGGGATTCCGGGTGCTGGCGGTTGTCAGCAAATACCTGGGCAACGATCCAGAAAGCCGTGGCTACGCTGCCCTGATCGAATGGCTGAACCCCGAGGTAGTGCCCGCGTCCGAGCAGCGTGTGAATCATCCCATCTGGAGTTCAACCGATGAACCGGGGTTAAACCTGGCCTCGGGCTCGTGACTCACTCAGCCAGGCGCCCGCCTGTTCAGCATCAAAGGCTAAGCCTGTGAAAGCGCACGTTTACCCCTCCCCCGGCAAACCAGGGGAGGGGGAACGATTGCCATCCGACTTGTTGTGTTTTCGGGGGTGTTTCGATGGCCAGCCTCATGCGGTCTGTAGTTCGTTGGCTACTTCGCGGACGCCGCGAATGCTGCGAATCCCCTTCTCAATCTTTTCACGGTCGCTTTCAGGCACGCTGCCGCGGAGGGTGACAACGCCATCCTGCACGTCCACCTGGATGTTGGATGCCTGGTCGGTCAGGTGTCCGAGTTGAGCGCGCACACGCTCGCGGAGCTGCTGATCGGTGGGTTCATCCTGCTGGAACATGCTGCGGGCTTCATGAGCATAACCTTGGAGATGGCCGGCTGCGTAGCGGGCCTTGCCGCGGACATATTCCCGCGCCTCGTTCCAGCGACCCTGGGCTCGCTGGCGTGCCATTGCGCGCCGGCGTGCGCCGGATTGCGGATCGAAGATGTACATGATCAACGCCCCAACCCCCAGCGCCCCCAGGGCCGTGCTGATCATCGCGCCTGTGCCCATGCGGCTGTCCTGATCGTGATGATCATTGCGATGCATGGCCAGCCAGCCGCCAGCGCGCTGATGGGCATGGTGGGTTCTGGCCATCGTCCAGTCGCGGGCTGTACGGGCGCTGTGGCTGGCGCGACCATAGGCATCTTCGCCCAGGTGGCGCACCTTATCGCCCAGGTCCGAGACATAGTCGCTGACGGTATGGCTGTAATGCCTGCGGCGTTTCTGGCCTGAATCGGGATCGAGCAGGTATTCGAGGCCTGCTCCAACCGCCACGCCGGCTGCAAATGAAACGATATTGCTGATCTTCGGAAGCATGGGTGTCTCCTTGTCGCTTGCGGGGCAACCGAGCGTACTCGGCTGCGTCATTCTGCGGATCGCATTCAGACAGACTGACGTCGCCCAGCCGATCCGCGGTTGGGCAGCAGAACTGTCCCTGTCTTCTTAAGCTGGTGCAAAGGACGTTCCGCGCAGGAAATGAGGTGGCAGGGGGGGTTATCATCCGTGGCGAGGTGCAAACACTGCCGAAACCCGACGAAGTCGCATAGGCCGGATGCGATTGTCTGGTTCTGGCGGTGCGTCGCCCTTCAATGATGGGCGAAGTTCGGTAGAGTGAAGAGCTCAACCCTACAACAGGAGATTTCGCACCATGGCTGGCTTTGCCTACGAACCGATTTTCCAGACAACCGGCAGCGACGACACCCCATATCGCCTGCTCAGCACCGATTATGTCTCGACCGTCGAGGTTGATGGCCGGCAGATGCTGAAAGTTCAGCCGGAAGCCTTGAAGCTCCTGGCCAAACAGGCATTTGAAGATGTGTCGTTTTACCTGCGGCCACGGCATCTCCAGCAACTGGCGGATGAATTGAACGACCCGGAAGCTTCCGACAACGACAAGTTCGTTCTCTACACCCATCTACAGAACGCGATCGTGGCGGCGGGCGGGCAGTTGCCCACCTGCCAGGACACCGGCACAGCCATCATCATGGGCAAGAAAGGGCAATTCGTCCTGACCGATTTCGACGATGCCCAAGCTCTCTCTGAAGGCGTGTACGAGACGTATACGCAGAAGAACCTGCGCTATTCGCAGATCGCTCCGCTGGCGATGTTCAAGGAGAAGAACACCGGCTGCACCCTGCCGGCGCTGATCGACATCTTCGCCGAGCCAGGCGATGCGTATGAGTTTCTGTTCATCGCAAAAGGCGGCGGCAGTGCCAATAAGACCTTCCTGCACCAGACCACGCCCGCTGTCCTGAATGAGCAAAGCCTGCTGAAGTTCATCGAGGAACACCTCAAGGATTTCGGTACAGCGGCCTGTCCGCCGTATCACATCGCGATCGTGATCGGCGGCACCAGTGCCGAATCAAACCTGAAGACGGTAAAGCTCGCCTCGGCGGGGTATTACGACCACCTGCCGACCACCGGCAGCGAAGGGGGCCGTGCCTTCCGCGATCTGGAGTGGGAGCAGAAAGTCCTCGAGATAGCGCAGCGGAGCGGGATCGGCGCGCAGTTTGGCGGCAAGTATGTTGCCCACGACGTGCGGGTGATCCGGCTGCCGCGGCATGCCGCGAGCTGCCCGATCGGCATGGGCGTTTCCTGCTCAGCCGACCGGAACATCAAGGGCAAGATCACCAAAGACGGCATCTTCCTCGAGCAACTGGAGTTCCATCCTGAAAAATACCTGCCCAAGGAAGCGCCACGCATGGCCCAGCCGGTGAAGATCGACCTGTCGATCGGCATGGACCGCGTGCGACAGATCCTCACCAAGTTCCCCGTGAAGACGCGCGTCGAGCTGACCGGCACGCTCATCGTCGCGCGCGACGCGGCCCACGCCCGCATCAAGCAGATGCTCGACGAGGGCAAGCCGATGCCCCAGTACTTCAAGGATCATCCGATCTACTACGCCGG
>CAZSJB010000455.1:0-2765 GCA_964606625.1 uncultured Tepidisphaeraceae bacterium
CTGCTGACCAATCCCCAGTCCCTCTCGGGTGGCCGATGGTCGCCGGCGATGCTGGATATCTCCAGCCTGCCATCCCTGAAGCTCAGCATGGGACAACCGGGGCTGCTGCGCCTCACGCCAGCCACGCCAGCGGAGCTTTACATCGACGATGTCATGCTCATCGACAACACCGAGACCCTCGTAAACGATGAACCCTGGTCAATCCAGCAGGTCGGCCATGCGCTGACACTCGAACATACGGGCCGCTTCCGCATCAGCCTCCAGGCGGATCCTGCGACACCGGATGTGTGGTCGCTCCTGGAAGCCGGCAACCTGCGGGCGATTGTCTCGCAGGATCAACCGCGCCCGCTGCGGTGGGTCATCTATCGGGACGGCCGTCGCTACGCCAATGGCAACATCGATTACCTGGGACACTCGGAGTACGCTGCCGATTACACGGCTCAGCATCGCTCCCCCGCAGCCATCGAAATCCCTGAAGAACAAGGCAGACTCGAGCGCCGCAGTACCGGGGATGCCAACAACGACGGCTATAACGAGCTGCTGGGGGCATACCTGATCAACGCCACCAAGCCGCGTCTGGAGATCCGCATCACGCCTCATACTCCGCAGATCGTCCAGCCGGTGTTTCAGATCCGCGGTCTGCCCCCGGGCAAGATCGTCGCCACCCTCGAAGGTCAACTCATTGAACAGGTGGATCGCCTGGAAGATGGCACGGTCCTGGTCATCCCGCCGCATCACATCCAGCGGCCGACAACCCTCAACGTGCGCGTACAGTAATACCCCTTATCCCCGTTGTTCAGGCAAATCGAAGCTTTCGATCCCCGTCATCAGTTTCGTACCACCTGCCGGGCTTCAAGACAACTTTTTTCAATCCCGTGGATTTGCAGGCCAGGCGGAGCTGGGCTTCGACGCCCGCCAGCAAAAGCTGCTTGAGTTCATAAAGATGGGCTGATGAATCCACCAGAACCGTCAGCGTGCCCCGGTGCAGGCTTTCCAGCGCGCAGTGCTCGCAGAGCATCTCGGGAATCAGCCGTTCCCAGGCTTCGGCGATCTTGCCCAGCTTCGTCTGGCGCTTCTGAACCGATTGCTTAAAGAACGCAATCATGTCCTCGCCCAGGTGATCAGCATCGTGATGCTCGACGCGCTTGTGATACGCCAGGCGCTGCAATTCATGAAAATCGGATGGAGAATCGCCAGCCATGGTGGATCACCCATCGTTGGAGAACCGATCCGCCGAGGCAGACCGTGTCCGCATCTTCCCCACAATGAACCTGGCAGTTACTGCAGGTTCACCGGCATGATGACATACTGGAAGTTCGGGCCGCCCTTGAGCAATGCCGGTCGGTTGGGGGCCGTCAACTCGAAACTGATTTCGTCGGTATCGACCACCTTCAGCGCATCAACCAAGAAGGCTGGATTGAACCCAATCTCGATATCAGCCCCTTCGTACTTGCAGGGGAAATTGACGGTCGCCTCGCCGCTTTCGGGCGATCGGCTGGTCAGGACCAGGCCCGACTTGCTGAACTGCATGCGGACACCCTTGGATTCCTCGGTCGTCAACAGCGACGCGCGGCGAATGGCGCTGAGGAACTCGCTGGTGCTGGCAGTCATGAGCTTATCGGTGTCCTTGGGAATCACATCCTGGTAGGGCGGGAACTGCCCTTCCAGCAGCGTGCTGGTCAACGTAGCGCTGGAGGTATGGAAGATGATCTGGTTCTCACGGATCTGGATGCCGACGGTTTCCTCCGGATCGTCGATCAGCTTGTCGACCAAGGTAAGCGTCTTGGTTGGAACGATGGCCGTGGGGCCGTTGGCTTCCGTGCCGGTGATCAGATCGCCGTTGGCCTGAGCGAGGCGCCGGCCATCGGTGCTGACGAGGCTGATCTTCTTGCCCTGGCTGGTGATCAGCACGCCGTTGAAGGCATAGCGGGAGCTTTCCCGCGCAGCGGCGAAGAGGGTCTGTCCGATAAGCGCCTTGAGGGCACCGCCCTGGATTTCCAGGTCAGCTTTGCCTTCAAACTCGGGAACAGGCGGGAACTCGCTGACAGCCTGGGTAAAGATTTTAAAGTGCGAATCCTGCCCCTTGATATTGGCAACATCCTGCTCAACTTCGATGCTGAGGGTATCGTCGATGGATTCGCGGACGATATCGCGGATCTTGTCGGCTGGAACGAGGGCTTCGCCCGGTTGTTCGATCTGAACCTGGGTATTGGAATACCGGATGGCAACTTCGAGGTCGGTGGCGCCGATGGTCAGCTTGTCATCCGCTGCCGTAAGCTTGACGCATTGCAGAACGGGCTTGGGGGTGCGCGCGGTCACCACGTTGCCGGTTACCAGTAACGCCTCCAGGAGCGCACCGCGATTGCAGATCACCTTCATCGTCGAATGCCTTTCTATCTCAGAGAGCTCGGTTCCATGCGGAAAAGAGCGGTTCGATACTCTAACGCTATCAGTCTTAGATACAAACTCAATCCATAACAGACGTATTGATGTAGGCTGTCGCAATGTGGATATGTCTGTTGTGATTTTATTTAAATTATTTCTACGAAATAGGTTATAGGATTGATTATCAGACTGGATGTGTGGGTAACCTGTTTAATGACCTGTTGGGAGCAAAGGGCAAAGTCCCGCTGGCGCGCCAGGGGGCGGGGGGACATCCCTTGTTCCTGTCGCGCCCGTCCGAGGTTGGTGAATCCGCTGGCGACAGCAACCAGCCAGGTTGTCCACAGCATGTCCCGAAGATTCGTGACAGCAATTTTATGAAG
>CAZSJB010000456.1:0-2760 GCA_964606625.1 uncultured Tepidisphaeraceae bacterium
GATCAGTCGTGTCGCCTTGTACAGCACCCGGTCTCCTTCCCAATGATCGGCTAATGCTAAAACCGGGGTGGATTATAGATGGGCGATTCGGAGCGTCAATTTATGCAAAAGAGACCGTCTGGTTTAAGCTTGCAGACCAGCGGCTGTATGCGACAATTCTTTGCGAGGAGACCCAAGCTATGGATCGCGATCACGTTCTGTCACTTCTGGATGAGTTCAAAATTGAAACCCCAAGCTGGGGTTATGCCGACACCGGCACTCGTTTCGGCAAATTTCATCAGCCGGCGGCTGCCAGCACGATTGAGGACAAGCTGCAGGATGCGGGCGTGGTCCACAAATATACCGGCTGCTGTCCGACAGTGGCAGTCCATGTGCTGTGGGATTTCCAGGTGGGTGTCAATGCCGCCGATACCGCTGAACTGGCCAGGAAACATGGCGTGAAGATCGGATCGATCAATCCCAACCTGTTCCAGGATCAGGTCTTCAAGTATGGGTCGGTCTGCTCGCCCGACGAGCGCGCCCAGCAACATGCGCACCGCCATATCGCCGATTGTCTCCAGATTGCCAAGGCGGTCGGATCCAACGTGCTGTCGCTGTGGTTTGCCGACGGGACCAACTATCCCGGCCAGGATGACATCATCGCCCGCAAGCAGCGCATGCAGGGCGCCCTGCGCCAGTGGCATGATGCGCTGCCCTCGGGCATGACCATGCTCGTGGAATACAAGCCCTTCGAGCCGGCGTTCTATCACACCGATATTGCTGACTGGGGCATGAGCTACGTTTTCTGTAAGGATGCCGGTCCCAATGCCAAGGTGCTGGTCGATACCGGCCATCACTACCAGGGGCAGAATATCGAGCACATCGTTGCATTTCTGCTGGATGAGGGGATGCTTGGCGGGTTCCACTTCAATGACCGCCACTACGCGGATGACGATCTGACGATGGGCAGCATCGATCCGTATCGCGTTTTCCGCATCTTCAACGAGATCCGGAACGCTGCCGAGACCCATGGCTGTGATGTCTCCAACATTGCCTACATGGTGGACCAGTCGCACAACCTCAAGCCGAAGGTCGAGGCAATGATTCAGACCGTCATTACAGCCCAGGAACTATACGCCAAGGCGTGCCTGGTCGATCGGCAGAAGCTGCGTGATGCGCAGGCCCGCCGAGACATCGTCGCAGCCGAACAGTGCCTGCGTGATGCGTATGGCACGGATGTCCAACCAATCCTGCAGGCGTGGCGCCAGAAGCACGGGCTGGATCCCGATCCCCTGGCAGCGTACCGAGCCAGCGGCTATGAGCAGAAAGTCGCACGCGAGCGTGAAGCCGCCCGGGCCGCCAGTGGTGTGGCCGCCTCAACCAGCAGCTACGCGTAATCGGCGTGTTCTGCACAATGGAGGAGATTTGACCGCCACTACGGATCATTCACCACTTCCTCAGCTGGCGACACCGCCCAAGGTGCGCCTTGGGGAAGAGTTGCCGATTTTCTGTGAGCAGTGTGGATACATCCTGCATGGGCTGCCGATGGTGCGGTGTGAACACTGCTCCATCCTACAGTTTCAATGTCCCGAGTGCGGGCATCACCAGGCGATCAACACGCTGCGGCCGGCATTTCAGCGGATACTGGGGCGGGCGCGGGCGACGTGGTTGGCGCTGGTCGTGCTGTTCAAGCTGAATTATTTCGGATGGCTGATGTTTGCATGGTTTATGGGGGGATATAGCTGGTGTTACACCTATCGATATCAGCAGATCGGCGGCAACTGGAGCTGGAGTTCCGGCCCGTATTCGTTTCGCATGGCAGATGCCATTGGGATGGCAATCCTTGGGCTACTGTTTGGGATGGTCGGGCGAATGCTGCTGCTGCGGTGGCGGTCGGGATGGTGGGTTGGCGCGGTGCTGGGGCTATTGGTGGTTGCGGCCATGCTGGGCGGCGCAGAGTTCAGGAGCAGGGCGCGAGAAATGAGCATGTCGCCGTTTGGCGCGGACTTCATCCAGTTAACGCTGTACAGCGGGGTTGGGGTGGCCTTGGGAGCAGGGGTGGTCTGGTGGATCTGGAGCGCTTTGGCCTATGTGTTCCTGCCCAGGCCCATCGCCGGTGCGCTGCTGGACTGGCAGCGGTCCCTGTCTACTCCACGGGTGAGCGGGCTGGCACGTGAATGACACCCTTAATGCTGCCGATCTGCACCACCTGCCATCCAAGCTGAAGCAGCAGGGGAGGCCCCGCAGGGAATCAGCGGGGTTTTACTGCCAGGTGATGGCATGAGGCGCAGGATGCTGCTTAGGCGCTGGCTCGGGAGGACTGCCGGACGCTCTTTTCAATGAACTGGCCCATGCTGCGGAACTTCTCATAGCGCCGTTCGACAAGGTTGTCGATCTTGCATCGCTTGAGATCGCGGAGGGTCTTGGCGATGTACTGCTCAAGGTTATGAGCCGTCGTGTGCGGGTCGCGATGCGCGCCGCCCAGCGGCTCGGGGATGATGTGGTCGATCACGCCGAGCTGCTTGAGGTGCTTGCTGGTGAGCTTGAGCGCCTCAGCCGCGTCGTGGGCATTGCTCGAACCCTTCCACAGGATGCCGCTGCACCCTTCGGGGCTGATGACTGAGTACCAGGCGTACTGGAGCATGGCGACCTTATCCGCCACCGCCAGGCCCAGCGCGCCGCCCGATCCGCCTTCGCCGGTGATGATGGAGACGATGGGCGTGCGGAGGCGCGACATCTCCATGAGATTGCGGGCGATGCTCTCGGCTTGGCCACGTTCCT
>CAZSJB010000457.1:0-594 GCA_964606625.1 uncultured Tepidisphaeraceae bacterium
CCGGCGCTGAATGCGGCGGGAGTGGATAACATTCGCGATCTGAGCTTCAATGGTGGCGGACATGTCATGCACACGATCTTCTGGGCCACCATCGGCCCCAATGGCGGCGGTGAGCCCGAGGGAGAAATCGCTGAGGCAATCAACGCCCAGTATGGATCGTTTGATGCGTTCAAAAGTTACTTCACCAAGGCAGCCAGCCTGGTCAAAGGCAGTGGCTGGGCGGCGTTGTGCTATGAACCCCTGGGCGACTGCCTGGTGGTCTTCAGCATGAATGAACATGACACCAAACTGATCGCCGGCTCACATCCCCTGCTACCGCTGGATGTATGGGAGCATGCCTATTACCTCAAGTACCAGAACCAGCGGGGGGAGTACATCAAAGCCTGGTGGAACGTCATCAACTGGTCAGCGGTCAATGAGCTGTACCGCCTGGCCCGCCAGCAGCATCGCGGGTAACTGTTCCCCCCCCTGGAATCCCGCCAGCCGCATCAAACCCGTGCGTAGCGAGGGATCCTTGTTGATCCTTCGCTACGCTGTTGTCCACACCCGATCTTTCTCGGCGGTGCAGCGCAAAAGTTTCGCCAAAACCAATAA
>CAZSJB010000457.1:604-2757 GCA_964606625.1 uncultured Tepidisphaeraceae bacterium
CCCCCTCGGATTACGGCCCCACAATAAAAACATCCGATCATTCGTTATAGTCCTTGCCCAATCGGGACTTACGCCGTTTCGGGAAAAAATTCTTTCTCCGAATGGAAGAATCCGTTCACTCAGAGCAACTCTATGGGTAGAGACGCATGAGCGAAGCAGAGAGCGATGAACAACTCCTGCGTCGCTCACAACGCGGGAGCCAGGAGGCCTTCGCAGAGATTGTCCGCCGGCATGGACGGTATCTCTACGGGATTGCCCATGCACTGCTCGGCGATCCGTTTGATGCCGAAGATGCCGTGCAGGAAGCGCTGCTGGCAGCCGTATCGGCAGATTTCCGCGGCGACAGTACGGTCCGAACCTGGCTGGTTGGAATCACCGTCCGCCAGGCCGGAATGCTTCGCCGCAAGCGTTTCCGGTGGCTGCGCAAACCGCTGCCACCGCCCGAAGTGGATCAGCCGGATGCATCAGCGGCTGTCGATGCTCGCATCGACCTGGCGACAATGCTGGCCCGGCTGCCCATGGAACAGCGGGAGATCATCATCCTGCGGGAGCTGGAGCAGATGACTTACGACCAGATCGCCCAGGCGCTGAATATCCCGCGCGGAACGGTCGAATCCCGGCTGCACCGGGCGCGCCAACAGTTGCGAACACTGTTTGAACAGGAGCAATCTTCGTCTGCGAGGCATTCATGAACTGCGACCATCAACAGCATCTTGCCGCCTTCTACGATGGTGAACTCTCGCCTCGGCAGCACGCCGAGATGGAGATCCATCTGGCTGGGTGCGCTGACTGCCGCCGTGAACTGGCAAGCCTTCAGCAGCTGTCGACGGTCCTGACCCGCGCTCCGCTCGCACTGCCGTCGCAGATCGCCATGGCGAGGCTGGAGGCGGCGCCGCGCCTGCAGGAGCGCGCAGTACGCCGCATGGCCGGCTGGATGACCGCAGCGGCAGCCGTCGTGCTTGCCTTCAGTCTGTGGCAGCAGCCCACAACCACCGATGCCGCAGTTCCCATGACAGCCATTGAACTGGCCGCCACCCTCTCCGATGAGGAGCCGCCTCCGGCGACCCTCACCGTCGCCCGATGGATGGCGACCGATCTGGCGCTGGCCTCAGCCGCTGGAGGGAGCCCATGACACGACTGATCGTAACAATTGGTTTTGTGTGTGCTTTCGCCGCCGGCTTTGCGCTGGATCTGGGCTGGTCCCAGCACGCCCCCCGCCCCGCGGATCAACCGCAGCGCGGCGATCGGGGAAGCTGGCTGGCAGAGCAGCTCAACCTTACGCCAGAGCAGCAGGCGCAGATGAAGGACATCTGGGCCGACACGGCCCGTCGCGGCAATCGTCAGCAGTGGGAACAGCGTCGCAAGCTGCGTGAGGAACGCGATGCTGCGATCGCCTCGCTGATCCGCGAAGAGGATCGCGCTGCCTATGAACAGATCATCGAGGAGTACAAGCGTAAAGCGGACGCGCTGGAAGCCCAGTGGCGGCAATCATTCGATCAGGCGGTGGAACAAACCCGCGCTCTGCTGACGGACGAGCAGCGCGCCAAGTACGAGCAACCCGATCCCCGCGGACGCGAGCACCTCGCCGATCATCGGCAGCAGCTTGCGGACGTGATCGCGCGAGGCCAGCTCGGGGACTACGCCCCCGTAGGCGGCGTGGACGGGGATCTGACTGTAGATGCGGTGGGCCAGGATCCCCGCGCCACGCGCGAAGACGGCCACGGATGTCTCGTCACAGGAGGTTTCGATGCCGAGCACGCGCACGCGCCGGTCCTCAGGCCGCTGCCGCGGCCGCCCGGCTGGCGGTCGGGGGCCAGTAGCGGTTCATAAAGTTACTGCGAGCGGAATCGATAATAAGCTACAATATGCGGCCTTATACCGGGCGCGCCGGCCTTGGCCGGTGCGGGCATTTCGATGCGATTGTACCCCCGGGGCGGCGGCAGACCAACAACGACAACGTCACCCGTGCTGCCGAAGGCGACCCAGCCAGGACCCTTGATCCATCCTTCACGGCTGTGACCCGCAGCCCATTCCGGGGAGGGGCGAGACTGCCATGTCCATAAAAAACGCTATTGAAGTCACCGGCTTGACGAAGATCTACCCGCCGGATCTGCGCGCCGTCGACGGACTCGACCTGTCCGTGCGCGAAGGCG
>CAZSJB010000458.1:0-2750 GCA_964606625.1 uncultured Tepidisphaeraceae bacterium
TCCTGCAAAACGGCGATGAGGTGGAAATCATCGGTGAGCAGGACGAGTATTTCAAAATCAAGCCGCCAGCCGGGGCGTATCTGTATGTCCGCAAGGACTTTGTCCGCCCGATCCGACCGCTGGGTGTCAACCCCGACGCTCCCGCACCTGAGCAGGCTCCGGCGCCCGTTGCTGCCGGCACAGTTCCCGCCCCCGCCGAGGATGTCATTCAAACTCCGGCGGTTAAGCAGGATGCGCTCAGCACCGACGACGCGGTTGCCGGTGTCGAACCCCCTGTGGAGCAGACTTCTGATGCCAAGGCTGCCGGCGTGAAGTTCAACGCACTCGAGGAGCAGTTCCGCCAGATCAGTGAACAGCCGCTGGACGAGCAGCCGATCGAATCGATGCTCGCCGACTACCAGGCACTGGCTGACGGCACCGTGCTGCCCGAGTCGATGCGCCGCATCGCCGAAAGCCGCGCCAATGCCCTCAAGATCCGCCTCCAGGCCAAGCAGGAACTGGAAGCCATCCGTCGCGAGCATGCTGAGATGCAGGCCCGGCGCCAGGCATTGCAGGCGGAGCAGGCAGAGCTTGAAGAGCGCCTTGCCCAGAGCGCCGTTTCGGTTTACACGGCTGTCGGCACACTGCGTCCCAGCAGCCTGCAGCGCGGTCCAGAACGCCTGTATCGCCTGACCGATCCGACCAACGGCCGGACGCTGATCTACATCCGCTCGAACGATGACAATCTCGTCCGTCAGATAGGCCAGTTTGTCGGTGTTCGGGGTCAGACCATGACCGATCCGGTGCTCAACATCAACGTGCTGACGCCCACCACGATCGACCTTGTGGACATGAATGAAGTGGGCCGCCGCGTCGCCGCCCAGATCCTGCCTCCGGGTCTCCTGGGCGCCGCCGCAACCGCCAGTACCGGTAGCGAATAATACCGACGGCACACAACATCTATCGTCTTCTCTTTCTCCTCCTTTGCCCCGGGCCCCCTCCCCCCCGGGGCACTCTTTTGCGCTAGGGTCTCCAACAATAATTCGCTTAAGATTGCCCTGAAATCAGCCGATATGGATAAGTGAACGAACCACTGTCGCCGAGGACAGGCGGTGCAGGATGAGCGAGATCACGCCCTTCATTGCGTCGGTGCTGCAAAGCCCCGGCGTACAGAAGCAGCAGTCGGCTGAAAAAAACTCCCAGATCCGCCGGCAGCAGGAGCTGCGTCGCAATATCGCAGCCGAAGGAGACCGGTATCAACGCGTTGTGGAAAGCCCCGAGGAAATCAAACCGATCCACGACGAACGCGACGATGCTCGTCAGCACCAGCGCAAACGACAACGACACCCCCATGATCCATCGACAGAGGGTGAAGACACACCGCCCCATCTGGATGTGACCGCATAATCAGTCGGGTACCGGCCGTTGGCGGGACGCAGCGCGAAAGCTGCCACTGCCAACGGTCTATCGGTTTTTACACCAGCATCATGCCCGGTTCTTCCAGCAGCGCCTTGAGGGTCTGGAGGAACTCGGCTGCTGTAGCACCGTCCACCGCACGGTGATCGACGCTGAGCGTGACGGTCATGGTGTTGCGGGCAACGATCTGACCATCGCGAACCACTGCACGCGGCTCAGCCGCCCCCACCGCGAGGATCGCCACCTCCGGCGGATTGATAATGGCAGAGAAATCGCGGATGCCATACATGCCAAGGGTGCTGACGGTGAAGGTCGCCCCACTCAGTTCATCGCGCTTCAGGCGCTGAGCCCGGGCCCACTCCACCAGGTCGACACTCTTCTGGCGGATCTCACGCAGCCCCATCTGGTCAATGCTGCGCAGTACAGGGACGATCAGCCCATCGGGAATCGCCACTGCAATGCCCAGATGCACATCGCCGTAGCGGATGATGCGATTGTTGGCCGCATCGAAATGCGCGTTGAGAGCAGGATGCTCGCGCAACGCAGCAGCAATGGCCTTGTTGATGAAATCACTGATGCTCAGGCGGATGTTCTGCTTCTCGAGCTGCTTGTTGATCGTCTTGCGCAGCTGGGTGAGCGCTTTCATGTCGATGTCGATCGACTCATAGAAGTGCGGGATCTGCTGCTTGGACTGCTGGAGGCGCGTCGCGATGGTGAGACGCATCTTCGACAGCTCGATCGTCTCGGATTGGCCGGTGGGGACACGCTGCGGGAGCTGCGGCGCCGTAGGCTGGGCCTTCTGATCGGCAGCCTTGGCTGCGCCACCGGATTCGATAAACGCCAGTACGTCCTTCTTCACGATGCGGCCGCCGGGCCCCGAGCCTTCGATCAGGGAATAGTCGATGCCTTCCGACTCGGCGATGCGGCGCGCCAACGGCGAGATCTTGATCCGGCCGCCCACGCCATTGCCATCGGCACCGGTGCTCGGTTCGCTGATGCGTGCAGGACGCGGCGGCGCCACCGCCGTGGCAGCCGGCTGATGCGAACCCGCCGTCTCGGCGCCGTGCTGTCCTTCAGAACCGGGAGCAAAATGATCGCCGCGCTTCGTCGGCTGAGGCGCCGAAGCAGCTGCTGCCGGTTCAGCTTCGGCGGGCTTTTCAGCAGCCGCCTGCGAGGGCTTATAATTTTTCTTGACCTCCTCCACCGATTCCTTACCCGTTGCCAGCACGGCAATCGGGGCCCCCACCGCCACCGGCTTGCCCTCTGCCGCCACGCGCACAGCCAGCGTGCCATCCTCAAACGACTCCATCTCCATCGTTGCCTTGTCGGTTTCGACCTCGGCAATGATGTCCCCA
>CAZSJB010000459.1:0-2749 GCA_964606625.1 uncultured Tepidisphaeraceae bacterium
CACTACGGCTGCAACCGTTCGCGATCTCCAGGTCGCTCCAAACGCATTGACCAGCGCCACCAGCCCCAATCCCGCAAACAGGTAGGTCATCAGCGCCACCGGCAGGAAGTACCGGTGGAACGAGATCACCGACATCGACAGCATCCCCAGGTAGATCCCGGTGAACAGGATCGCCCACACATCCCACCAGCGTCGCCGCTTCCACAGGATCGTCCCCATCACGCAGATCAGGTACACCACCGCGAAGATCCGCACATGGAGCATCGTCTCGACATCGAACAGACCGATGAAGAAGGTGTTGGGGCGATCCATGGTCAGTTCGGCGTGGCCTGCGGTGCTGTGTTCCAACTCGCGTTCGAAGGCGGCAATGATGTCCGGCTGAAATAACGCTCGCAGGGCGACATCGCCGCGCTCAGTCCAGGTCAAACCGGATTCGGCGGATGCGGGCAGGGAAGAAATGATGGTTTGGGGATCGTTGATCGCGCGGTGATTGATCAGCATCGCCGTAACCACCGCAATCGCCACCACCCAGATCGGCGCCATCAGCCGTGACACTACCCACATCCGTGGCGCCACAATCGCCACTGGGATCGCCAGCGCCAACGTCACCACTCCGGGATACTGGCCCGAGGCAGCCAACCCCACCCCCGCGCCCAATACCGTCAACGCAAGGAGCCGTGTCCACCAGCGCTTCGCGTCCCAGGTCATGCGGCTGCCCAGGACCGCTACGGACATGCCAAACACCAGCGCCGTGTCTTCCTTCAGGTAATGCGCGTAGGTCAGCAGTTGCGGGCAAAGCCCCACTACCGTTCCCACGATCAACATTCCTAGGATGCCGCCGATCGCATAGCCCACCCACGCCAGCGCCACCACAGCCCCCACGGCAAACCCCGCCGAGACCAGCCGCCCCACCTCCACCACTGCCTGGGAGTCGGTCGGTGATCCCAGCCATTGCACCGCCCAGTGGGATGCTTCCAGCAGCAGCATCGGGTGGTTGAGATTGCGGAGCTCTCCTTCGGACAGAATCTGGCGAACCTTGCTGGGCTCATCGGGATGATAACGGATCGTGAAATCGTTATGCCGGGTGAACAGCACCAGGCAGACCGCCGCCAGAAAGAAGCTGAAGGCCACGGCGGTACACCGTTCCAGCCAGCGAGATTGCCAAGATCGGGACACAGGCTGGTCCACCACCGCACTGACCATGTCAGCCGCTTGATCTGCAACCGGTTGGTCGGCTGTTACCGTCATCACTGATGACTACACCTCAGAAGACCCGTTGTTAGCCTGGATCGAGGATTCTAAAGCACAACCCCAGACTCACAGGCTTCACCATGGGATCAAAAGATCGATCTGGGTTTGGGTTCGTTTTGAAGAAAAATGAATCCCCAATCGGCGATTTTCACCTGAAAATGCGGTTTGAATGGGTTCGTTTGGGTTCGTTTTCCCTTGGAAGTGGGTTCGATCCGAATCACATCGGTGTTGCGAAAGCGGAAACTTCCTCCAAGCGGGCAGGGTTTTCTGAGCAAAGCCCCCAACCGGATACGCACAACCTCCGCTAGTCGTCACTTGGAGACGACAGGAAGCATGTACTATTTATGCGAACCATACCCGAACAAGCACGGCCCGTCAAATTTAATCGCAATTTTTCACAATTCGGTGCTGTTCTCGACATCGCTGTGGGGTGCTTCGACCGTATCCCGAGTCTTCAGCATGGAGGCCTTGCTCCGCATCTCCGCCACTTCCCGCTCCAGCCGGGCGGTACGATTGCGCTCCCGAATCTCCCGGATCTGCCGGACAGTCTTCAGCGCCGCCCGCACCAACAGGGTAATAAATACACCGAAGAAAAACGTGAAAAAGGTGAAGATCAGCAGCGAGGTTTCCGGCTCCTGCCCGAAGAACCACCAGAACTTCACCGTCTGTCCGCTGTTCTGCGCGATGAAGATCAGGATATAGATCAGCAGCAGCGCCCCAACAATCCCCTTGGTCCAGACTTTGATTTTCAACCAGATTGTGTTCATGCGCTCCAATCCCCTGCAGCGTGGGCACTGCCCACCAGCCTGCGAAAAATGGGTCAGCCTACGGCGCGCTGCCCGTGATAAACATCAGTCCTTCCATCCCCTCTCTCAGGTAACTTTCGATCGAGCAATAGAATAGCATGACGCAGGCTGTCCCTAAACTCAGATACGGTCCGTAGGGCAGTTCGCGTCCCTTGCCGGTCAACAGCATCCAGATCGCCAGGACAATCCCGAAAAACGGTGCGATGAAGAAGGCGACCGTCGCAGCACCCGCCCCGATGACGGCTCCGATGCCGAACATCAGGTGCACGTCCCCCAGGCCCATCGCCACCCGCCCGAATGCCAGCGTGCCGAGGATGCGCGTCACCCAGACCACCAGCCCGCCGATCAGCGCCCCCTTTAGTGATCCCAGCATTCCCGCCAACCATGGTGTCAGCAATACACGCTGCCACCATTCCTCCAACGGTCCGCCGCTGCGCACCAGGAGCATCATCACAACGGCCAGCACGATCGGCGGCAGCAGAAACAGCACCTCCCGGCCAATCTCCAGGCGAATCTGTCCCGGCGTATAGGGCGGAGGAAGCGGAGGGGCGGGCTTGCCTTCTTTTTGGAGTTGCTCGATCTCTCTAGCGATTGTCTCACGATCCACATCGAGAATCGGCTCGCCTTGGGGAAAGCTGCGGCCCAGCCAGCCCAGCCGCAAAGCAAGCAGGCTGACAACCAGGCCGACCGTT
>CAZSJB010000460.1:0-2737 GCA_964606625.1 uncultured Tepidisphaeraceae bacterium
GGCAACGACTGCGTGAGAGGCAGCATGTTCAGCACATGCGGCGAAGCGGTGTTGATGTTGATCAACCCGTGCGTGCCCACGCCGCGCTCGTTGCCTTGGTTGGCGGAGGCGACGGTCGAAACCGGCCCGTTGGGCACGGGTTGGGGATATTTGTCGCTGCGGCCGGGCAGGGCGAGATAAGCCTCCGGATTGACGTTGGGCAGATAGTCGCTGTCGGGGTTCTGGTGAGCGGTCAGGTGCTCAAAGAGATCCTCTGCCCATTCATACCCTACAGCGGGTGCGCCATCCTTGCCGATCGGAGCGAACCGGCCGACATGGACATTCGGATTGGACGGCGCGATCTCCTCAGCATATCCCGCGTCGATGGTGACGGCGTTCATCGCCACCACGTTGCCGTCGCCGTCGCGGATGGTGTACGCGCCGATGAACGGCGTCATGAGAATGTCGCCGTCGCGGGCGAAACCGCCGTAGGGAAAGGCCAGCCTTCCGGCTGTTCCCGATGGCGCCGATGGGACGCCGGGCGCATAGCGCGGGCCGGGCCAGCCAAAGTCGTTCAGGGGGATGTTGAAAGTAACGTCAACGGTTTCTGAGCCGAGAAGATTCGGTTCACCCAGCGTGCTGTTGCCTGCTTCAGCGACAATCCTGCGATCGATCAGTGCTCCGCCGATTGGCTGGGGTCCGGGGTAGACACATTTCCAGGCATCGGGGGAGGGGCCGGGTCCGGGAGCCAAGCGCGCATAATGCCAGGTTTCGGCGGTATCGCCACCGGGGTCGGTCGGTTCGGTGCTCAAGCCGGTCAGGTCGATCTGATCGGCGGGGATGTAATTCTCCAGATCCTCGGGGGTGGGGGTACC
This sequence comes from uncultured Tepidisphaeraceae bacterium, assembly GCA_964606625.1. Lineage (GTDB taxonomy): Bacteria > Planctomycetota > Phycisphaerae > Tepidisphaerales > Tepidisphaeraceae > CALEKX01. The sequence goes on from CAZSJB010000460.1 coordinate 855, forward strand.
ACTCGGCTCGGGGCCGGAAGGCGTTCCAGTCGCCAGGCGCGGGCGCAACAGCACCAGTTCTTTGCCAATCGCTTCCACCAGCGTGCTCACTTCAATAAACGGTTCGGTCGGAGCGGCGATATCGGCAGGTCGCAAAGCGGTGCTCGATTCAATGACCAGGAACTCGCGGTTGACGACGACATCGTCAGCCCCAAACGTGTGGATATGGATAAAGGTTCCCGCAGCGCGGTCGTAGGCGGCTAGCTGCCAGTTGGTCAGGCTGACCTGCGCGAAATCCGCATGCGGTTCGTAGGGGCTGTACAGCTCGATGGCGATGTAGTCATCTTCCGGGCCGGCTGCACCGCCGAGGTGGATCACCGCTTCGGTAATAAAGACCTGCTTTTCCGTGCCGAACACCGTGATCGTCTTGTCACCGATCTGAATGACATGTTCGCGAACGTCGTCATCAAAATCGCGCAGATCTTCGGCATTGACCGCTGCCAGGGCAGCCCGGAGCTGGAGCATCTCGTAAGGCTCCAAAGCCACTGATCCGGTGAATCCGGCGGTATGTTCGCCGCGGAACATGCGCGTCAAGGTGTTGTTGGGAATCGGGTCCGCGCCGTTCTGGTGCATCACCGCCCAGAACGCCCGCCACAGTTCGCCGAAGGTGGCGGTGTTGATGCTGGTGCGGGCGATGGGCTGGACCTGATTGGTTGCGCCGGCGGTGGGGTAGAGCAGATTCTCGTTCGGGTCGGTGAACGGATCGGTAGCCGGCAGGTGAGCGATGGCGGCAGGAATGTTGCCGGTGGTCGTGTCCACGTGCACCGGCGCGAGATTGCCGACGGGGTTGTGCGTGACCAGCAGGGGGCGGATGTGGCGAACGCCGGAATTGCCGGGCACACGGTTATCGTAGTCAAAATTGGCAGCAAACCAGTCATTAACGGCGGTGGGCTCGTTAAGAAGGTCATAAGGCTGCGAGCGCAGGCCAGGGGTCGTGTAGATTGAAGAGGGAATGCCCCAGTCCGGGCGTTCCAGAAGCGTGAACTCCTCACCGCTGAAATCCTTCAGGATAAAGCGATACGCCAACCCCATCATTTCCGAGATGGGGTAGCTGCGGAAGCGGAGCACGTCATTGAGATAGCCAGGATTGTCCAGGCGACGCGCTACCTGCGTCCAAAGCGCCTCAGCCTGCGTCTGGAAATACAGGTCCGGCCGTTCCGCAGGTGGATAGCTGTCCACCACGCTGATGTCGTTCCAGGGTTCAACATCATCGGCCTGAAGGATGCTCGGTCCCCCGACATCATAGCCGAGTCGAAATTTGTTGAGGTTATGACCTTCAGGGGATTCGCCCGCTGCCAGGCTGTAGTCCGCCAGGAGCTGGATCAGCCCGATATTCCCCGGGAAGGCTCCGTAGTGCTGAAGCCGATTGTTGCTGACGCCCAGCGAGAGATCAAAGTTCCGATCCCATGCGGTATTCACGTTGATCGCAGCCGCATTGTCCACGACCCGCACGCCGGCATAGTAGGTGATGTCGCCCACGCGGCCGGGCAGTTGGAAATAGGGCGCATCGGCGATGCCGTCGCCATCCGCGTCTGCGGCGATTTCAGGCTCGGTGGCGGTCAGCAGTGTTCCATTCACCGTGTCCCACACGTGCATGGCTGGAACCACGGTTCCGTTTCCCAGCGTGTAGCTGGTGGGCTGGAGCAGATACTGGTGTTTCTCGCCGGGATACTTGTTCCCAGCCAATGTAAACGGCGAATCAAAACGATAGGCCAGTTCACCGACGGTGGAGTCGATCTCCTCGCCGATGTATGACAAAAACCGCCAGATGGGAAAAGACAAGGAGGGATCGAAGATCTCGCCCCACGTGGGGATGCGATCCGCCAGCCACTTGTCGTCGGAGG
>CAZSJB010000461.1:0-565 GCA_964606625.1 uncultured Tepidisphaeraceae bacterium
TACTGTGCGATCAGATCCACAAGCTGGGTGCGAGCATCGACCAGAGGAGTGGCATCGAATCGCAGACCACGGAACTGGGCATAATTGGCAAACGCCTGTCGAAGGCGGGCTCGCGGAACAAGCGGACTGCGCGGATACGATCGTACGTAGGCGGCGTAAGTGTCCTCTGCCAGGTCGAACTGAGCATCGGCGTAGTAATAGTCGGCTGTGCGAAGCAGTGATTTCTCAGCCAGAGGCGAGCCTGGAGATCGCTGCTGGATCCGGAATAGTATCTCGACGCCGTAGTCCTCGCCGCTGAGCAGGGGAATGCCCAGGAATCGCATCTTGTAACCACGCAGGAATGCGTCAGCGATGTCATATTGCCGTTGGAGTGCCTGCTGGAACAGCGGGCTGGCTGGATGAAAGTCCATCAGCTCATCGAGATGGTAAAACGCACGGATGCGATCCCCATAGCGATAATAAGCTTCAGCCAGCAGATACAGACCGCGATCCCGCAGCGGGCTGACCTGTCCCACCGGGCTGTTCAACCACTTGACCAGATGATCCTTGGCTGTCTTGTGCGCTC
>CAZSJB010000461.1:575-2737 GCA_964606625.1 uncultured Tepidisphaeraceae bacterium
TTCGATTAACTGTTCGGCCCGATCCAGTTCGGGAACGGGCTCGATCGCCGGGCGCTCCGTGGTCGCCTGATCTACCGGCTGCCATTGATCGCCATGCAATTCCCAGGACTGCGGCTCGGCTGCCAGCAGCGACCCTGCCGCCAACAAGACTATCATCCCTGATTTGACCATTCGCGCCATGAGCGAGAATTGTAGGCACCGCTGCCGCCCCGACAAGAGCGCAGCCCATCCGTACACCAAATGACAAGCTGACGGGATGAATCCCTGGAAAACGACCACGATGGCCCCTGCAACACCCGCCCGTCCAAGTCATCCATTGCGGATTGTGTCCGGTGCCTCGAAAATGACGGACATATGGAGGTGCTATGCCCCAGGTAAGACCCAATACGCAGTTCAGTGTGTTTCTGGTCAACAAACCGGGCATTCTGGCTCAGGTCACACGGGCCCTGGCCAATGCCAAGGTGAATATCGTCGCCTTAACGCTGGTCGATTCACAGGAACATGGCGTGCTGCGCATAGTGGATGAAAATCCCGATGAAACACGCGAGGTACTTAAAAAACTGAACCTGCCGATGACGGAGACAGAGGTATTGTGCATGGAACTGTCCAACCGTCCTGGTGCATTGGCGGATGTCGCCCAGCTCCTGGGTGAAAACCAGATCAACATCAATTACGCCTATTGCACCAGCGGCGCCCCCGGCGGAAAAACGACGGCTGTGCTGAAGGTAGCCGATCCAAAAAAAGCTGAGCGGGTGCTGAAGACCACCAAGTCCCCCCACAAGGAACCCAATCTCGGCCGGCGCGGCCGGAAATAAAGGAAATAGAGGTTTTGAGTGAGGGAAAGCTTGTGTGATTTGATTGCCGCCAACTGTCAACGGCTGACTATCTTCAGAACGTTGCCTCAAAGGCGCTCTGGATATGGCGGACGATCGGCTCACAGCGAGGTGGCCAGATGATGGCAATCACATCGAATCGAGCGGACGGCTGAGGCGAACCGAAACGGGAAAGGTAATACTTGGCGGCTTTGGTGATCTGGTGCTGCTTCTGAGTGTCCACCTGATCTTCGGGACGAGGTTCGTCATCGGTCCGCGTTTTGACCTCGACAAATACCAGCGTCTTGCCATCTCGGGCAATGATGTCGATCTCCCCCACCGGGGTGCGGAAGTTGCGGGTGAGAATCTTGTATCCCGCCCGCTGAAGAAACCGCGCAGCCACGTTCTCCCCCCGCTCACCCAGCGCATCCTTTCGGGGGGTGGACTTCATCAGCGACTTTAGCCACTCGATCATTCCCGCCAATATCCCACGAATCGTGTCAGATGCAAAATGTTAGTTGCGTCTGCAAGAGGGACTGGCTGAACCCGGATTTTGGTAGCCCAGGATACGACAGGACCAAGTGAGAATTGGCATCTGTCGCCCGGCGGTCTAAAATACCACGTTCACATGTCGAACAACCCTGATCAAGTTATTGAAGTGCTCCGTTGTGCGGTGGATGAGAATTTATCCTCCAGCTACCGCGTGATGCAGGTGGTCCATTTGCCCGAAGAAGGGGAAGTCTGGATGACCGGGGATCTGCACGATCACCGGCGTAACTTCGACAAGCTCATCCGCCATGCCGACCTGGCCAACAATCCCCAGCGGCACCTGGTGCTGCATGAGCTGATCCACGGCGATCACTTCGATCCCAACGGAGCCGAGGATTCGTGGATCACGCTGGTGCGGGCGGCTGAGCTGAAATGCGACTTCCCCGATCAGGTGCATTTCCTGCTGGCCAACCATGACCTGGCGCAGGTGTACGGCGAGGGGATCATGAAGGCGGGCCTCAGCGTCTGCGAAGCCTTCAATGAGGGCGTGGCACGCGACTTCCCCGGCCACGCCGAAGCCGTCATCGCCGCCATCACCGAGTTCCTGATCTCCCTGCCGCTGGCGGTCCGCACGCCAGGGGGCGTGTTCTTCAGCCACAGCATCCCGACCGACGCGCAGATCGAGAACTTCGACTACACCGTCTTCGGCCGCGAACTGACGGGTAAGGACTACGCCCGCCGCACCGGGCCGGTCTATCAGCTCATCTGGGGCCGCAACATGACGCCCGAAGGCGCCAAGCGCTTCGCTGACGCCGTCGAAGCCAATGTCCTGATCACCGGCCATCAGCCGCAGGACACCGG
>CAZSJB010000462.1:0-2731 GCA_964606625.1 uncultured Tepidisphaeraceae bacterium
TGGACCAGGAGGAATTCGACCGCCTCGCCGCCACCCTGTGCCAGCGGATGGACGCGGCTTTGCGTCATGAACGACAGGTTCAGGCACAGCGAGATCTGCTGGTGGATCTCAGCTCGGTTCTCTATGAGCGCCGCCCGCTGCAATATGCTCTCCAGCGACTTAGCGAACGTGCGCCGGAGGTCTTGGGGGTGGATCTGGTCTGTTTCGCGCTGCGCCTCGATAACGGAGCATTTGAGTTTGTCTCCGCCACCAGCCGTCCCGGAACCGAGAAGCTGGTGGGCATGCGGTTTGCGCCCGGCAAGCTGCGCTGTGCCGATTCCTTGCAGGAGCGGCGCATCATTTGCATCGAGAATGCCTGGGAGGACAAGGGACTCAATAGCGATCTGATGGCGTCCCTGGGCATCGGAAGCATCATGTTCGTTCCGATGTTCGGCAGCGATGGTGTGCCGCTGGCGGTCATGTCCCTGTCGCGCTATGTCACCGGGCCGTTTACACTTCAGCAACAGCAGATTGGCACCCATCTGGCGGATCGAGTGGCGGCTGCGATGGAAGCCGTCCGCTTGCATAACCGCATCCGCAATGATGCCGAAACCAAATCCATGTTGCTGCGCGAGCTGCACCATCGTGTAAAAAATAACCTGGCGGGGATTGTCGCGTTGCTGTCGATCAACCGTCCGGAACTGCCCCCGTCGGCGCAGCAGTGGCTGGACCGCGCCATCAATCGCATTGGCGTGATGGCACGGGCGCATGAGCTGTTTACCGGCGCCTCTGAATCGCGCAGCCTTGCCGAGGTGGTGCGGATCACGCTCTCCTCCTTGTCGGTTGTGGCTCCGATGGGAGTACGCATTCATCCGGAAGTGGAGGCGGACGAAATCATCCTGGGGCCGGATCGCGCCATTGCCCTGGCGATGGTGCTCCACGAGCTCGCCCACAATGCCCTGGTGCATGGCACCAGTGCCAGTGGTGCTGTGACGATCCGGTGTGCTGTGGAGGCGGGGGTGATCCGCATTGCGGTCATTGATGAAGGCAAAGACGAGGAATGTCCGGGTGAAGAAGGGCCGCGCCGGCTTTCCCGGCTGTGCGTGCCTTCGGTGGGACTGACCTTGGTTCGGGGTCTGGTAGCCCGGGAGCTTCAGGGGGAGTTTGAACTGGGCGAAAATGAGCATGGCGGGACAACCGCTAGAGTTGCTTTTCCGGCCAAAGAATGCGACGCTGATAGGAGGAACGCCAACGTCTTAGACGCGGGCATCATTGATCTCGACTTATCCAAACGACCATCCGAAGTGGGGAGTGCATAGGTTGGAAGGACTGTGCGCGAATGACCGAGCATAAAAGTGTCGCGAGGGCGGCGCTGCGAGTGCTGATCGTGGAGGACGACACACTTGTAGGTATGGGTCTGGAATCGCAGGTGCGGCAGCTGGGGCATCAGCTCGTGGGGCGGGCTGCCAATGTAAGCGAGGCCCTGGATCTGTTTGCGTCACAGCAGCCGGATCTGGTCCTGATGGATATTCGTCTGGATGAACGGGACGGCTTGGATCTGGCTGAACAGTTGCTGGCTGCGCGTCGCGTGCCGATGATCATCATCAGCGCTTACAGTGACCCAGCCTTGATCCGCCGCGCAGGCGAGATTGGGGTGTTCGGTTATCTCATCAAGCCGGTCACCATTGAGGGGCTGGCAGCACAGATCGAAGTAGCGGTGAAACGCTTCGAGGAAAACCAGCAGCTTCTCGCGGAGAAAGAGGCTCTCGCTCGTACCCTCGAGTCCCGCAAGGTGATCGAACGTGCCAAGGGGATTCTCATGAAACGACTCAACCTCAGCGAAGCCGACGCTCACCGGCGGCTGCAGCAGGAAAGCCAAAAGCGCCGCATCTCCATTGCCGACCTGGCAAAGAAGATCGTCGAGTCCGAGGAACTGCTCGGCGGACTGTAGTACTAAAATGGGAGGGGGATACGTGTAGAAGCCAGCCGGGCTATTGCTGCATTCTTGTTCGATTGCGCAGTTCGGCGACGTCCTGGAACTGGTGAATCCGCCCGATGTCATCCACCGGAATCCACTGGATCAGCCCCGCGCGGGTGGGATCTCCCAAGTCGACCCCCGAGCCCACCAGGAAGTAGCGATCTCCCAGGTTCTGCACAACGGTGTTTTCAAGAACGGCTCCGGCTTTGGGGTCACTCTTGAGATAAACCACTACCACTTTATCCGCCAGCACGGTCCGGTCGTCCTGTGCCATCAGCGACGCATTGCTCAAGAGCATCAGCACTGCCACTAAAATCCCCAACTGGCGAACTGCCATGAACCGCCTCCATCGAAACTGGTAATGTAAACCGTCTATGTAAACAGCATCGAGTATCCTAACCACGACACCCATCTTTTGGCGAGTGTCACGGTTCTTGATCCATAAGACACAGCCAATCAGAAAAAGGGGGGATTCTGCCTTCGTTATTTTTTACGTCAATATGAAATACCCCCTTTGAGGCCACCTGTCTGTATCCCCGCAGAGGCACATAGCAAGGCTTTCAGGAGACGTCATTTTTTCCAGAACATGGGGCAGATTTTCACTTGTCTCTCATTTACTTTCTGTATAGTACTACACGCTCGCCTGACGGGAGACATTCCTGCAGGAGGACAACCTGACAATCAAAGCGCGTCTAAGCGCACGACCTTGAGAGTGGAAGTTTCCCCCGTCGTAGCCCCCCCTCTACGACACCTTCCGCTCTCTTTTTTGTGTAC
>CAZSJB010000463.1:0-2729 GCA_964606625.1 uncultured Tepidisphaeraceae bacterium
CACTTCCACACGCACGACACCAGCGGCATCAATGCCGGCACGCTGCTGCTGGCCGCCGATGCCGGCGTCGACATCGTCGACGGCGCGCTGTCGAGCATGTCAGGCCTGACCAGCCAGCCGAACCTGAACTCGCTGGTGGCGGCCTTGGCGAATACCAAGCGCGACACCCAGCTTGATTTCACCAGTCTCAATCGTCTCAGCGATTACTGGGAAACAGTTCGCACCTGGTATTACCCCTTCGAAGAAGACCTCAAGAGCCCCACAGCCGACGTCTATCACCACGAGATGCCTGGCGGGCAGTACACCAACCTCCGCCAGCAGGCTAAGAGCCTGGGGCTGGCAGACCGGTGGAACGACATCGCCGATGCCTACGCCGAAGTGAACATGCTGTTTGGCGACATCGTCAAGGTGACGCCCAGCAGCAAGGTCGTCGGCGACATGGCGCTGTTCATGGTGACCAACGGCCTGACGGCGCGCGACATCCTCGACCCGACGCGCAAGACTACCTTCCCGCGCAGCGTGGTCGAGATGATGCAGGGTATGATCGGCTGGCCGCCTGAGGGCTTCCCCAAGGTGCTCCAGAAGATCGTGCTGGACTCCGCCGGCGCCAAGCCGATCAAAGGACGCGCTGGCGCCAAGCTGCCGAAGGTGGATTTCAAAGCCGTCAAGAAAGAGCTCCAGGCGAAGATCAAACGCGAACCGTCGGATACCGATGTGCTCAGCTACCTGCTGTATCCGCAGGTGTTCCTGGATTTTGACAAGCACCAGCAGCAGTTCAGCGATACCAGCGTCATTCCCACGCCCAACTTCTTCTACGGCCTTAAACCCGGCGAGGAAGTCGATGTTGAGATCGAGCCGGGCAAGACGCTGATCGTCAAGTACCTCACAACCGGCGAGCCACATCCCGACGGCACGCGAACCATCTTCTTTGAGCTCAACGGCCAGCCGCGCGAGGTCGTCGTTGCCGACCGCGCCCTGGAAGGCAACCTGCACAAGGCCCCCAAGGCCGATCCCGACGATCCGAATCATGTCCCGGCCCCCATGCCGGGCAAGGTAAGCAACATCGCGGTGAAGAAAGGCCAGGAAGTCAAGGAAGGTGAACGGCTGCTCAGCATCGAGGCCATGAAGATGGAAACCGCCGTCTACTCACCCCGCACCGCTAAGGTGGCGCAGGTCAACGTCAAACAGGGTGATGTTGTCGCCACCCAGGATCTGCTGGTGGTGCTGGAGTAGTGCAGGTTGCCTGGGTGTTTTGGGTCTGGTTATCTTGGTGCTTTTGAGAAACGAACGTGAAGCCGTCCTCCCGTTCCATCCTCCAGACAACCAGGCAGACCGCAAAACGAACAGCCCGACCATCCGCCTTCGATCTGCCGCGTCTCCGCGAGGCGATTCGACCGTTCCGCCTGCACTACTTTCCGCGGCTGCGCTCCACCAACGATCAGGCAGCCCTCATGCGCGAGCGGGGGTCGCTGTTTGCTCCGGCGGTCGTGCTGACTTCCAGGCAGACCGCCGGCAGAGGCCGAGGCGAGAATCGATGGTTCAGCGATGAAGGCGCGCTAACCGTGACGTTCGTCATGCCGATCGAAGAGCATCTCCAGCCGCATCAGCTTCCGCTGATTGCGGGACTGGCGGTTCGCAGCGTATCCGATGCCTTACTACGATCGGCTGTGTCGGTGCATCCGCCAATCGTACAGCTCAAATGGCCCAATGACGTACACTGCGACGGCCGCAAGCTTGCGGGATTGCTCTGCGAGCGCGTCCACAAGTGCGACCTGATCGGCATCGGGTTGAACGTCAATCTCCAGCCTTCCGCTGCGCCCCCTCCGCTGTGTGACACGATTACGTCGCTGGCGGCGCTCGCCGGTCAGCCTTTTGACATGACCGACGTCCTGATCGCGCTGGCTGCCGAGTTGCGGCGAACCCTTTCTCGCCGCAGCGAGACGACATTCGCCTATTTCCTCCAGGAATACGACCGGCATCATGTGCTGGTCGGCCGCACCGTGACGATCACGGGCAGTCCCGATCAGCCGGCGATTATGGGGCGCTGCGAAGGACTGGATCACACTGGACGGCTGCTCGTCCGCGAGCGGACAACGCTGCACCGTATCATAGCCGGGCATGTCGCCACCCATTGAAACTCCCTCATTTAACCCCTTTAATCGGTATAGGCGTTAAGTCCAACCATTCCTCAGCCGATCCAACAGGTGCGTTGGGAAGGCCGTTGCGTCTTTCAGTGGCGATCAGAATTGGCATTGTGTTTGCTCGACTGGGATGGTCATGAGGCTATTCATTCGCATTCTATTGCTGGCGACCCTGCTTCACGCCACTGGATGTGCGTATATCAAGCGCGGGTCATTGGAGGTTGTTTCCCCCGTTACCGAAAACCATCGCGTCGGGAACGTTTATCTGGTTCGGGGATGGATCGGCGTCTTCTCCACCGGGATGGATTCGCTGGGCGAGAAGATCCGCGCTGAGGGGATCCAGGCAGAGGTCTATCAGGGTGAGCAGACCAGGCAACTGGCGCGGGCGATCATCGAGGCTTACGCCGACCGTGAAGATGCAGAACCGCTGGTGCTGATCGGCCACTCCTACGGAGCCGACAACGTGCTTCGCATCGCGCGCGAACTGGAAGCCGCTAATATCCAGGTCGATCTGCTGGTAACGTTCGATCCTGTCACACCTCCCAAGGTTCCCGGAAATATTCGCCTGCTGGAAAACTATTTCAAACC
>CAZSJB010000464.1:0-2036 GCA_964606625.1 uncultured Tepidisphaeraceae bacterium
TGTATTCCGGACCGTGGACCGAGATCGTGCGCCAGGCCCGCGTCGGCATGGTGATTCATGTGGGTGTGGCGGACAACCAGACCGGCGCCGCGGCGCTGCTCAGCCAGGATCCCAATATCGAGAACATCGCCGCCAGCAACGGCTATATCGAAGTGTCCATCAAGAACGGTATCAACGACTACACCTTCATTCCCCAGCGCCTCATCCAGAATGGCTTCCGGCTGACGCTCTTGAAGGAAGAAGAGGTCAATCTCGAAACCGCCTTCATGCGCCTGACGAAGGGGATGGTGCAGTGATTTTTGCCACAGATGGGGCGAATGAACTATGCTCGGAGTAGGCGAATATCTCTGGCGACTGATTCCGGCGAATCCGATTCTTTTGCGCGTGGTGGAGACGGGCGGGAAGCGGAAGCGGGATCTGTTGATCCGGTGCGGATACCTGGGGCTGCTGATCCTTGCAGTGATTGTGACGCTTTTTGCTTCGCTGGATAGCCTGGCCAATGCCGGGCTGGCGCAGCTGGCATCGGCATCAGGCAGGATCTTTCAGACGATGAGCTTCCTGCAACTGGCATTAGTGGCGCTGTTGGCGCCGATCTTTACAGCCGGCGCGATCACGCAGGAGAAAGACTCGCAAACCTACGATATCCTCCTGTCCACTCCCCTGACCAACGGCCAGATCGTGCTGGGCTCGTTGCTGTCGCGGTTATTCTTTGTGATCGCGCTGCTGATCAGCGGGATTCCGATTTTTTCCATCACGCAGGTGTTCGGCGGCGTGGCGGTGCAGTCGATCATCTGGTCGTTTCTGATCGCAGCCGCAACCGCGTTTGTTACCGGGGCAGTTGCCATGGCGATTGCCACCTTCAAGGTGGGCACACGGCGAACGATCTTCAGCTTTTACCTGTTCATCGTGATCTACCTGGTGGGGCTGTTCCTGCTGGACCAGTTGCCGTGGTTTCATCCAGTGATCGGCTATGAGACGGATGCCACCGGCACACCGATCCTCACAGCCAGCGGTCATCCGATGCCCATTCGTGCGGACACCAGCTTCCTGACGGCGCTGCACCCGTTCCTGGCATTGCAGGTCATTTTCAATGATCCCAACTATACGCCGCCCCAATTGGGTGAATTGCCCGAATCGCTACAGGCCTGGCCAATCGGCTGGGCGTTGTCGCATCCGCACACGTTCTACATCGCGGTGATGTTTTTCCTGAGCTTTGTGCTCATCACGCCTTCGATTGTGCTGCTGCGGCGGGTGGCACAATCCACCTTCAGCCTCAAGGACTGGGTGTTGCAGAAACTTCACCTGGCTCGCGCCACGCAGAACCGCAAGCCGCGCGTGGTCTGGATAAACCCCATCGCCTGGCGGGAAGCCAAGACCAAGGCCTCCGCGTTCCGCGCTACCCTTGTTCGTTATGGATTTATCCTGGCAGGCGTTGGCGGGGCGATTGTGATGGTCGTGATGTATGCCTCGACCACCGAGCCCAGGCAGTACATCAGCCGGGTGAGTTTCAATCCCCATTACAACACCCTGGCCATCTATGCGGATGGCGCTCCGCAGACCTTCAGGATCGACCCCAATACCACGCTTATCACGCTGAACAACAAACCCGTGGGGACTGATGTCCTGTACAAGCGCCTGGCTGTGCGCGATTACACGCTTCAGCGCGATCTGCTGACCACGATCAACCTGCTGCCGATCGATCGGCGGCTGCCGGCTGGCGAAGCGCGAAAGTTTCTCTTGGGCGCGGTGCTGATTGAGTTTGCGGCGATTCTGCTGATTGTCACCAACGCGGCGGCTTCGACGGTGACGCGTGAGAAAGAAGACGGATCGCTGGATTTGCTTTTAAGCACACCCATTACCAGCCACTATTACATCTGGGGAAAACTGCGCGGGCTGGTGATGTTTGTCGTGCCGTTGATCGCCGTGCCGGTGTTCAGCGTGCTGCTGTTTGTCCTGTATGACATTATCCGGCGGCTGAGCGGCGGCACTGCCGACTTTGACTGGATCGTCCTGCCTGAATCAGTGCTGCTGCTCCC
>CAZSJB010000464.1:2047-2726 GCA_964606625.1 uncultured Tepidisphaeraceae bacterium
TTTGCAGCCATCCTGGGAATGAGCATGTCGCTGCGGCTGCGGCGGACGATTATGGCGGTGATGAGCAGCGTGGGGATTATCGTCGGGCTGTGCGGCCTGCTGGGATGGTGCGGTTTTGCGATGCTGGAAAACTCATCATCGGAGGTGTCCCTGATTGGTGCGGCGTTCAGCCCGTTTACCCTCATCACGGTGCTGATCGATCCGGAAAACTTTGCCGGCCGCCTCTTCCAGGAAACTTACGGGAGGCGATCCGTCTCGTCGGAAAGGGCGCAGGACATTGCGCGGATGGTGCTGTTCACCGGTACCGCAGTCTCGGTGGCGATTTATGCATTGGTCGTGTGGGGGATGTACCGCTCGATGGTCAAGAACTTCGACATGACCATCCGACGCCAGTCGCGGTGATCCTGCGTCCTGGCAGGATCACCGGTAATGACAGGGGGATCATTCGACGTCTGGGGCGTCATCCTGTGGAGCAGGAGCCGGCTGGGTGCCGCCGGTGGAACGGATGTCCTCCGGCAGGGGTGGCAGCACAGCACCGTCGGCGGTGGGAACCGCCGCGCGAGCCTGCGTCAGGCGGGCTTCGGCTCCCTGGGTGTCGCCGGCGTTACGCAGGGCAATCGACCAGGTGTACAGGGTAAGTGCCTTGTTGATTGACGCTGAATTACGCTGATAAGCGGAA
>CAZSJB010000465.1:0-2017 GCA_964606625.1 uncultured Tepidisphaeraceae bacterium
TAGCGGGGCGGGGTTACTCGTCGCATCCCAGGCGCTTTTCGAGTTCTTCGACCGATTCACGGATGCATTCGAGGTAGGGGTTGATTTCCAGGGCTTTTCGGTAGGCATGGAGAGCTTGGCGCATCTGGCCGAGGTGGGCGTGGGCGTGGCCCTTGCCGGACCAGGCGCCGAAGTGGCAGGGCATTCGCTGGATGGCTGCGTCGCTGTCGGCGACGGAGGCTGCGTAGTTTTCGTTGAAGTAATGCGCGATGGCGCGTTGGTTGTAGGCTTCGGCGAAATCGGGATCGATGGCGAGGGCTTTGTTGAAGTGTTCGATGGCGTGGTCGTAGTCGCCGCGGTCGATGGCCTGGGCGCCGCGACAGAGCTGGTGGTTGGCTTCATCGGTGCTGCCGCGGAACCAGATCGACCACAAGGCATGCTCAGCCATTCGGTTGACCATCGGATCCTTGTCGCGCAACAGGCGTGCCAATTCCTGGACACAGCAGGTCGGTCCGACCAGCCCCAGTGCCAGAGCGGCGACCTTCTTGGCATCGGCGGTGCCATAATCGACCAACGAGGTGAGTTGCTCGCAGGTCCAGCGGGTTTTGATCAATTTCAGCAGTCCAGGCAGGTCGCGCTTTTCCAGCAACGGCTGCACAGCAGCGATAAAAGCGTCGGAATCAAGCGGAGGCTCGGACATCATCATAAGTCTAGGCTTGAAAAGACGCAGGTTCTAATGCGCGTGAGGCGGACACCCGCCTGTCCCATCGGCGACAGCCATCCCCGCGCACGGCCAAGTCGCACGGACGGCAAGATTCAATGGATGGCCATATCTGGATCATCGGACCAATCCGGGCGGGGACTAACGCATGAAGGTAGAGGGCGAGCGATCCAGTTGCTCTTCCTGGCGGGCTTCCATGGCTTCGCGGGAGAATGGCCGGGCGTAGTATCCGCGGCGCTCGGTATCGCTGGCGCCCAAGCGACGTGGGACGTACCCGGTTTCCAGATCCGTCCGGCAGCCAAACATCGAAAGACTCAGTATTCCCAGCAACATCCATCCGCGCATGTTCATGTCTCCTGGTCAGAACCCCTACGATACACGAGGAAAATCAAAATTGCGATTTGCTCTTTGCAATTGGGCAAGTTGTGGGCAACACACCGCCAGCTTCCCGCCGGGACAGGGGAAATCTCATTTTGCAAGAGGAGCCGCTGCGAATCATCCCTCCTAAGTGGTGATCCTCACATTTCTTCTGTCAGTTCAGACGGGCAAGGGGTTATACTCGGTCGCGCACTCGGCGCAGCCCGGCTGCGCCCCATTCTGCTGACCGCGTATTGCAGGAGATCACGCATGTCCAGCTACACCACTTCCGATCTCAGAAATGTCCTTATCGTCGGCCATGGAAACAGCGGCAAAACGACTCTCGTCGATGCCATGCTCCATGAAGCCGGCGCCACCAGCCGCCGCGGATCAACCCTCGACGGCACCAGCTTCAGCGACTTTGAGAAAGAGGAAAAAGAGCACCAGCACTCGATCTATTCCTCGATCCTGCACTGCGATCACAGGGGGAAACGCATCAACATCATCGACACCCCCGGGTCGCCCGATCTGATTGGCCAGACGCAGCAGTGCTTCTCAGCTGTGGAGACGGTCGCCATCGTCGTCAACGCCGTGGCGGGCATCGAGGTGATGACCCGCCGCATGATGGAAGCCGCCAAGGAGCGCAACCTGCCCCGCGCCATCATCATCAACAAGATCGACCTGCCCGACATCGATTTGCCCGGAGTGGTCGCAGCCATCCAGGAGACCTTTGGTCCCCAGTGCCTGCCGGTCAATCTGCCCGCCAACGGCGGCAAATCCGTTACCGAATGCCTGTTGACGCCGGAGGGCGAAAGCGATTTCTCCAGCATTGCCGAAGCCCATACCGCCATCGTCGAGCAGGTTGTCGAACTGGATGAAACACTCACCGAGAGATACCTCGGCGGCAATGAACCCGATGAAGAGGCCCTGCACGGCACATTCGAACGCGCCATGGACGAA
>CAZSJB010000465.1:2027-2722 GCA_964606625.1 uncultured Tepidisphaeraceae bacterium
ATGTCGTGCCGATCCTGTTCACCGATGCCAAGTCAGGTGTGGGTGTGCGCGAGCTGCTCGATTTCATTGCGCGCTGGTTCCCATCACCCCTGGAAGGCAATCTGCGGCCGTTTGTCAGCGGGGAGGAAGGCAACGAAAAACCTTTTGATTACTGGAACGATCCGGACAAGCCGCTGCTGGCGCATGTGTTCAAGGTCACGACCGATCCGTTTGTCGGCAAGCTGGCGATCTTCCGCGTTCACCAGGGGAAAGTGACCAGCCAGTCGCAGGTGTTCATCGGCAGCAACAGTAAAAAACCGATCAAGCTTGGCCACATATTCCATCTCCAGGGCAAGGAACACAAAGAAGTGCCGGTCATCATTGCTGGGGATATCGGCGCGGTGGCGAAGATCGAGGAGATTCGTCGCGGCGATGTGTTGCATGACGATCACGCGCTGGACAGTGTGCACCTGAAGTCCTCAGGATTTCCCACGCCGATGTATGGGCTGGCTATCACGCCCAAGGCACGCGGCGACGAGAGCAAGCTGTCGTCACAGCTCAGCAAGATCGCCGAGGAAGATCCCACCTTTCACTGGCATACCGATCGCCAGACCCACGAAGTGGTCATCAACGGCATGGGTGAGCTGCATCTGCGGCTGATCCTGGAACGGCTGGCCAACCGCGGGCTGCATGTCGACACCAAGCCGCCCAAGATC
>CAZSJB010000466.1:0-2681 GCA_964606625.1 uncultured Tepidisphaeraceae bacterium
TCGAGTGTGGACCAGAAGGCTTCGTAGGTTTTCCTGATAGCGTTCCACCCGACATGGGCGGCCGGCTGCACGGGCGGCGCGACATTGACGTCATCAGCGGAGCACGACCACACTTGCTCCATCGCCTGCAGATCACGCGCGGAGCCGGCTATGACGGCTGGCTGGGCATTGAGTATGAAGGCAAGGAGGATCCGATGGTCGGTATCGAGCGCGGGATTCGCAAACTGCGAAACCTGCTGACTTCAGTCTCCTGATTCCAGGTTTGTGTATTCTGTTTCCTGACTCCTGATTATCCCCATGATCATCACCATCGATGGCCCCGCCGGAACCGGAAAGTCAACCGTCGCCCAGCAGGTTGCTGAGCGGCTTGGGTATGATTTTCTGGATACCGGTGCGATGTACCGGGCGATCGGCTATGAGGCGCTGCGGCGAAACGTGGACCTGACCGATCATCGCGAGTTGGCATTTGTCGCCCGCCACTGCCGCATCGAGTTTGACTGGTCCACCCGCCCGCCGGGTGTGCTGCTTAATGACGAACCGGTTGGTCATGCCCTGCGCAGCCACGACGCCACCGGGGCGGCATCGCACGTGGCGGTAGTGCCGGCGATCCGTGAAATGCTCGTGGAAGCCCAGCGGCGCATCGGCATGCAGCGACCCAACATCGTCACCGAAGGCCGCGACCAAGGGAGCGTCGTCTTCCCTGACGCCCCCGCCAAGTTCTACCTTGACGCCACCCCTGAGGAGCGCGCCCGTCGCCGGGTCGAGCAACTTCGCCGCCGTGGCGAGCTGGTCGATTACCAGGCGGTGCTCGACCAGATCCTCGCCCGCGATCATCGCGACAGTACCCGCGAGACCAGCCCCCTGGTGGTCCCGCAGGGGGCGATTGTCATCGACACCACGCATCTGCCGATGGAAGAGGTGATCGAGCGCATCATCACCGAGGTGAATCGCATCCGGAATCGCTAACGCAGTTACCCCCAATCCTATGTCCCAGGACGAACTCCCCTCCACCGCCGACGCTTCGTTCAACCGCGACCCTTCCCAGCGGACTTTTCTGTGGAAGGCGCTCCAGGTTCTTTGCCGCATCGGCACGACGCTGATGTTTGAACTGAAGGTCTACGGCAAGGAGCATATCCCTTCCACCGGCGGCGTGCTGATTGTCTCCAATCACCAAAGCTACCTCGATCCGGTGCTGCTGGCGGTGCAGCTTTACCGGCCGGTGAGTTTCCTGGCCAAGAGTGAGCTGTTCAAGAATGCCTTTTTCAGTTGGCTGATCCGCAACCTCAATGCGTTTCCGGTGCGTCAGGGCGCTGGAGACGTGGGCGCGATGAAGGAGACCATCCGCCGCCTTCAGCAGGGTCACATGCTGGTGATCTACCCGGAAGGGTCGCGCACCGACACGGGCGACCTGCTGCCGATCGCACCGGGCGCAGCGCTGGTCATCCGCCGGGCGGGTGTTCCCGTCATTCCGGCGATCATCGAAGGATCATTCCAGGCCTGGCCGCGCTGGCGGCGGATCTTCCGGCCGCACCAGATCGCCGTGATGTACGGCCCACCGTTGCAGACGGACGGTCTGAAGACACAGGAGATCACCGACCTGATCGACCGCACCTTCCACCAGATGCGTGATCAACTGCGCGCACGGCTTCGTCATGATACGGAACTCTCCACCGGACCTGATCAACCGCTGAAGTGAGGCGTTTCAGCGCAGCGCCAGTGCAAAGTGGGCAGAGGCGATGGTCTGTCCGGCGGATAGATTCAGATAATAGACCCCGCCGACAGGCGCGGTGGAGCGAATCTGTGGCCCGATATGGGCCTGGATCCGGTAGAAGCCGGGCTTGAGGTTCGTGAAAGTATACTGGCCCACCGCATCGGTAATGGCGTAGGGCTCGTTGGGTTCGAACAGCCCGTTCGCGTTGAGATCGATAAAGACATAGCGATTGGCGATCGGCTGTTCGCCGCCGCCGCGCAGCCCATCGGCATTGGCATCGAAGAAAATGCGGCCGGAGATGGTTCCGGTCGCAGGGGGCGGTTTGGGCGTGGGCGGAGGCGTCGAGCCTGCCGGTTTGACGCCGAAATCGTACGGCTGCATCGACGAGGTGGCATATTCCTGGACCTCGGCGACATGCACACCATTGGCCGGTTGGGTCGCCTGGGTGAACTGCCCCAGGTGATGCCGGACGATGTACTGCCCCACCGGCAGCCGCTGGAAGAGGTATCGGCCGATCGGGCTGGTCACGGTCACCGGTTCATCCGGATCGCGCACCCCGTTATTGTTGTGATCGAGATAAACGTAACGGCTGGGGATTCCGGCTTCGCCTTCGTCGCGCACACCGTTACCGTTGAGGTCATTGTACACGTGCCCATAGAGGCTGCCGGTCGGCTTGGGCAGGGACTGATGGGGCGGCGGTCCCATCAGCGAAACCAGGTGATCGTAGTATCGCCGGGCGATCTTCTTCTCACCGATCTCATTGGGATGGACCGGCGGATCGTCATAGGTTTCGGTGGCGTTGTCGAACCCGGTGTGCTGATCCACCACGGACACCGGTGACGTCGCGGTGTGCAGTTCTACCGCCAGGTTGGCCAGGGCGTTGTTGTAATCGATTGTCTGCTGAAGGCGTTCGGGATTGGGCAGGATCTTGGTCAGGACGATCTTCACGTTGGGATTGCGCACGCGCAGC
>CAZSJB010000467.1:0-2675 GCA_964606625.1 uncultured Tepidisphaeraceae bacterium
CGTTGGGGGTACACCTTGATCGTCCCGCTGACGATCAGTTCCATGCCGTCCTCGGGCTGAAACTTCAGCCGGGCGACATCGCTGCGCCACATGACGCAGTCGATGCAGGCGCCTTCATCCTTGAGGGTGAAATAAAGGTGCCCCGAGGCGCGATGCAGGCTGACATTGCTCAGCTCGCCTCGGACATGGACCCGGCTGGGAAATGCACCGCGGATGGCTGAATCGATTTGCCGCGTCAGCATGGAGACGCTCAGCGGTTCGGATCGATTCGACTGCGCCGGTTGGGTCTCGACAGCGGGTTCATTTGCCTTGGCAATCAGGCGTTCATGAAAATCAAAGAAACTGGACATCGCATCTCGCTTTCAGGAAATGTATGGTACCCCTTCTGAAGCGCAGACTATAGGGGTGTGGCATGCTTTGTTCCAAGCGGCCTCATGCCTTCTGAAAGACTTAAAGGAGTTGCTTCCATGCGTGCAATCGTGACCGGACAGGTCGGTGTCGAAAAAGCCCCCTATCTCGAGGCCGTTCAGGCGATGGCGCGCGATAACGGGATCGACCTGGTCATCTGTCACGTCGGTCAGATGATGTACGCCGAAGCTCCGGATGTGCCCTATGGGCGGATCCTGAACATCCCGATCTCCCGTCTCAACGCTCTGCGGCGAGCCGTGTTCAAGGAGATTCTCCGTATTGCGGATCAGCATGAGCATGTGATCGTCAATACCCACGCGACTTTCCGTTGGCGACATGGCCTGTTTGCAGCGTTTGATTTCGACCAGATCAAAGCGCTGAACGCGGATGTTTACGTGACATTGCTCGACAATGCCGAGAACGTCCACCAGCGGCTGATGCGTGACCATGACATCGACCACACGCTCAAGGACATCATGGTCTGGCGTGAGGAGGAACTGCTGGCAACGGAGATCCTGGCCAACATTCTCCGCGGCTATGGGCACTTTTACATGCTTGCCCGTGGGCGCCGCGAGCTGACCACCCGCACGCTCTATCGCCTGATGTTCGAGCTCCATCGCAAGAAGGTGTATGTCTCGTTTCCCATGAGCCATGTCATGGATTTGCCTGAAATCCTTGCACAGATCGAGCAGTTCAAGCGGGAGATCGATACCCACTTTACTACCTTCGATCCGGCTGATGTGGATGAATATGTCCTCCACACGACGGCGGTCCGGGCTTTGCAGGAAGGCCAGACACTTGTCCAGGTTGACGCGGCTGAAGGACCACTGACTCTCAAAACCACGGAAGTCGCTCAGATATCAGGCGATATCATGGGCCAGATCTATGCCCGTGACTTCAAGATGATCGATCAAGCCGACATGATCATCAGTCTCGTGCCTGAGCTCCCAGGCGGAACGCCGGGTCTCAGTAGTGGCGTGGAAAGAGAACTCCACCACGCCTATGAAGCCGGCAAGGAGGTCTACGTCATCTGGGCTTGTAAACAGATTCCCAGCCCCTTCATCACGGAAACGGCAACCAAGGTCTTCAAGAATACGGAGGAGGCAATCGAGTACTTCCGCCAAAAAGGGTATCTAACCCTGTCGTAGACAACTATTCTTTCCGAGCATACAGGCCCCCGGCTGAGCCCGTTTTTCGCCCATAGCGGGCGTCTGAAATCCCCTCAAGGGTTATCGGTACCTGAAAGAAGTGTTGACAGAGCATTTTTTGCCGATGATCCTTTACAGGAACACGTTTCGCATCAGTTTTTTCTCCTACGCCCGATTGGATCCTCTCGAACAAGGGCTATGGGTGGTGCATGCAACCTTCGGTCGCCTCCAGCCAGTCAAGCCAAAGCGCATCCGGTGCCGCCAGCGCCATGGGTGCAAGTGGTAGCATGAGTGCCAACCCGGGAACTGGTACAGGTACGGGAATGGGAACGGGCACCGGAACCGGATCGCCCCGCCGCAGTGCCAGCGGCCGCGAACGCTTCGGAACGGAAGAGCTTGCTGTCGTCCTCTCCCATTACGACATCGGGGTCATCGAATCAATTGTCGAATATCCACGTGGATCGCGCAAGGCGCCCAAGCTCCTGATTACCACCGAACAGGGAAAGTTCCTGCTCAAGCGTCGTGCCCGCGGAAAAGACGATCCCTTCAAGGTCGCTTTTGCCCATGCCATCCAGCTTTACCTGGCCAGCAAGCAGTTTCCCCTGCCCCACCTGATCGGTACGAAAAAGGAGAACAACTCGATGCTCCAATTGCGTGGTGGCGTGTACGAGTTGTTTGAATACATCCCTGGCCAAGGGTATCCCCAGACGCTGGAAGCCACGTTCGACTCTGGGCGGATTCTATCGCTGTATCACAAGCTTCTGCTCGATTTCCAGTCTGAATGGACACCCCCCAGCGGCAGCTACCATATGGCGCCGGCTGTCGAGCAGGGCATGCGGGCGATTGAACAGCAGGTCAAACCCGATTCAGAGCTGGGCAAGGTATTGGACTATCTGCACCGCAGCTACTCCCACGCAGCGGAGATGGCTGAGGCGGAAGGCATCAGCGAATGGCCCAAGCAGATTGTTCATGCCGACTGGCATGCCGGGAACATGCTCTTCCGTGAGAATCGCGTCGTTGCCGTCATTGACTATGACGCTGCCCGGCTGCTGCCCCGCATCATCGATGTTGCCAATGGTGCGCTTCAGTTCTCGATCGTCGGGGGGGATGAGGATGTCA
>CAZSJB010000468.1:0-2673 GCA_964606625.1 uncultured Tepidisphaeraceae bacterium
CGACGGGTCTGGGCTTCGACCAGGCCCGTGAGGCATTCATAGCAGATCTGCTTGGGCAGGTAGCGGATGTTGTTCTGGAAGGGATACGGCACCCATGTATTGAACATGCGCAGCCAGCATTCACGGTTGTTGGATTGATATTCATCCCCCATCAGGTCATCAAAACACTTGTCGTAATACTTGTAGTGGCTGAACATCACGTGCCCGCCGATATCCCAGGTAAACCCGGCGGAATCAGTGAAGCTGGCTGCCAGCCCACCGATGTAGGGATTGCGCTCATAAAGCTGAAAATTGCGATAGCCCAGTTCCTTCAGGCGATACGCAGCGCCAAGACCTGTCGGCCCCGCGCCAATAATGACGATTTTCTCTTCCATGGTACTGCTCCTGTTTTCGTGGCACGGGCGTCCCGCGCGTGCCTTTCAATATCAACAACTGCACATGCGGGACGCCCGCGACACAATTACTGCTTATGACCCGGGTGTGGAGATATAGGTGTACTCCAACTCCGCTGTGGTCATGGGCTCGATCTTCCGAGACGATCGGCGATCGGTTTTGCCGATGGCGTCACGGATCAGTTCCTGCATTTTCTCGACGGTTCGCTCCCAACTGTTTTCACGGGCCAGCGCCAGACCTTTTTCAATCCGGCTGATGTCCGGGTTGTTGAGGGCTTCGTCGGCTGCGGCGATGAACTCGTCTGCTGTGCTGGCGATGTAGCAGATATCGCTCCACTGCCGGACCACGTCGCGCACCGGTGTGCTGACGATCGGTCGGCCAGTCGCCATGTACTCCAGCCCCTTGGTCGGGTTGATGTACTCGGTGCTCTTGTTCATGGCGAAGGGCATCATGCAGACATCGAACGCGCGGCAGTAATCGGGCAATTGCTGGTAATCACGGCTGCCCAGCCAGAAGAGATTGGGACTGTGCGGCAGGTGTGCAGGATCGACCTTTACCACCGGCCCTACCATACAGAACGACCAGTCGGGGCGTTTGCGCGCCATCTCGCCGATCATCGCGTAATCAACGCGCTCATCGATTACCCCGAACCACCCGAGAATCGGTCGGGCAACGAAGTCGATATCCGCCGGAATGGGCGCATTGCGGTTGCGGGCCTTGCTGAAGTGATTGAACTCCACGCCGCATCCGAAGATGTGCACATTGTCATGCTGCTGACGTTTTTTGTTGCCTAGCTCGTAGCCGCCCGTGAAGACAACATCGGCAACGCTCATCAGGCGTTGCTCGTTTTCGATCAGCGCCGGCGGTGCGCCGGTAAACTGGGACAGCTCATCCATGCAGTCATAGACAATGCCGCGATTCTCAAACCAGCCCAGCGACCAGCTCGAGTCCATCGGCGAGTAGTACCACAGCAGCGGTTTATCGAATGCGCCATGCTCGTTCATCTGCTGGATGGCTTGCTTCGTGCTTTCGCGCAGTTTTTCCGGCAGCCGCGGATTGCGGTTCCAACTGGCGGGCGCATGCAGCGCCGCCACGGTGACGTTGGGCATGACGCGATGGGTTTCCAGCCGCGGTTCCTGCCCCTCGGGAAGGGTGAACATCGGCTCTTCAATGAAGAGAATTTCGTGTTTCCTGGCGAAACGCGAGAGGAATTGCTGCGGGCGCTGCCAGACGAATCCCCATCGCAGATGGCTGAACACGACGATCCCGTAACGATCAGTGGCCTTGTCCTCCTTGACCTGGATGTCTGAAGTCGTGGCGGATTCATTGGCAGGTGACAGGCCGACTTCCGCCTGCGTGCCCAAGCCGGGGACCGGATCCTGGGAGCGCGTGGCGACACGGTCCGCCACGGCGGCCTGGCCGTTTTTATTGTGCGCCTGGCCATTGGTACTGAACTCGGAGACGATGTCGGGAATGGTCGTCTGCAGAGGCGGAAGCTGTTCATCCGCGGATTCGACCGGCTGAGCGACAAACTCCAGCCGTCCGACGCGCTTGTCGCCTGCTTGCAAAGCGGCTGCGTAATTGCGCGCCAGCGGCGTCAGACGCCGCACCAGGCGATTGTTTTTTTCGCGTGTCAGGTGATAGAGGCCCACCTCGTGGATCTTGCCGACTCGATGGGTGAGTGCGCCATCCCAGTCGATTGAATCGATCAGCGGCCACCAGATCATCCCGAGCATCGGAATGCCTTCAGCACGCAGGCGGGCACAGTCCTCGATCATCTGCTCCAACCAGATCTCACGGGCCAGGGGCTGACCGTCGACGCTGGTTTCGGTGAGCATCAGCGGAATGCCATAACGGTTGTAGTATTGAAGCGCGATGCGATAGAGGCCGGCTGGCGAATCAGCTCGTTTCTGGCGGACATTGCCGTTGATCAGGTCCAGTTGCCAGTCCCCGTGAGGATAGTAATCCAAGCCGATGATGTCTGGCTGCTGTGGATTATTGCGCAGCCAGTCGATGTCCAGCTCATTGAAACCATAATTCGTCAGCCAGTCGAACAGTGGATGGCGATGATCCACCCTGCCCATGACCAGGTCATATAGCACGAACCGGCGCAGGTTGCGGCGGCGAACTTCTGGTTCTAGTTCGGCATCGCGGGTTTTGTAATGCTCTGCCGTGTCGACATAGAGCACGGTCGCCTGCGGATCGACGCGCCGGATGGCACGAATCCCGCGGCTGACCGCCTGTGCGATGCGCGACAGGACAGGCATGTACCCGCGCCAC
>CAZSJB010000469.1:0-2673 GCA_964606625.1 uncultured Tepidisphaeraceae bacterium
CTCGAGCATCCGGCGCTCGGCTGGTAGGTCGCTTAAGCGGAATTGCTGGCTGGATGCTGGTCGGTCGTCACATCGGGTCATGGGGCAAACATGTCTGTGCTTATGGGCGGTTCGGTTTACAATGACTGGTGATGAGCTGGCTGAACCACGCACACTGGGTGTGGAGCGACGCACAGCGGTGTGTGCTGGTGGGGCTGGTTGTTGGATTGCTTCTGCTGATTGTCTGGAGGGCGGCCACCCATCGGGCTTATCTGAGTGATCCTCCGCAATCTCACCCCTCGCATGCCTCGCGGCTGGCAGATCGGATTGACCTCAATACCGCCGATGTCCAGACACTGGAGACGCTGCCCGGAATCGGGGCAGCACGGGCGCAGGCCATCATTGCCTATCGTGAGCTGGCTGCCTCGCGCAGTGGAACCCAGGTGGTTTTCACCCAGCCGGAAGATCTGCTGTACGTTGAAGGCATTGGAATCGGCTTGGTGGAGCAGCTTCGCCATCACCTGTGTTTTCCGGATGGGGATGAACCGCACTCGGATAGACACGAAATGGTGGGAAGCAGGTGATTCCCCCATGGAGCGATAGTGCTGCCGGGCAGCGATGATTGCCTGGGTTGAGATGAGATGTTTCGATGCATGGATATGCGTTGCTGGCTGACCTGGTTTTGATTGTTCACACGAGCGTGATTTTGTTCGTGGGGGGGGGGCTGGTCATGATCCTGATGGGGGCAGCGCTGAGGTGGCGCTGGGGGTACAACCGATGGTTTCGACTCGCCCATCTGGCGGCGATCGGGTATGTGGTGCTCCAGGCGTGGGTGGGGCGGACCTGTCCGTTGACTGATCTGGAAAATTATCTGCGGCGGCAGGCGGGGCAGGGGGAGTATGGCGCGGAAGGGTTCATTGCGCATTGGCTGCACTGGCTGATCTTCTTTGATGCCGAGCCATGGGTGTTCACGCTGGCGTATACCCTGTTTGGGCTGGTGGTACTGGCGACATTCTGGTTTGCGCCGCCCGATTGGCGTGGAAAGCTGCGGCACTAGTCAGATCGCTGCTGCTTCCTCTGATCCGCATTTTCCATTTGATTGTCATAGTTCATCCAGACTAACAGCCACGGGATGCAAAAGATCCTTCGGTGGACGGTTTTCAGTGGACCGGTTTCGGGGTGGTGGTAGGTTTTAAAACCGCAATAAAGTGAGAGACGCATGATGGAATCTATCGTATCGGCATTCGCATTCCTGGCTGATGGATCACTGCTGTCGCAGATGTTGTTGGCGTGGTTGTCCGCGTCGCTGACCTGCTATTTGCTCACCCGCTGGCGCGAGTTTCTGTTTGGGACGGCGATGGCCCTGGTGATGATCGGCCATATGGCACTGAGTTGAGAGATCAGGATCCGGATTCTGAAGGCTGTGGTGGGCTTAAACAGCTGGCTGCCGGTGGTGGGTCAGTCGTTGGCGGATTTCGGCGATTCGTCGCCTGCCATACCAGGTAAGCACCCATGTCAGGACGATCGCGCCCAGCAGCCCCAGGCTGTACAGGACGATCATCAAGGGGGTCCATTCGTGCTTGCGGTCGATGGTCATGAATCCGGCGGCTCCCAAGTAACTGTAGAGAAACACGACTGGCGCATAGGCGATGGCGGTGGCTGCGGCATAAACGCTCAGCCGCACATCACTGATCCCGAACATGTAATTTTTGACGCTCGCGGGAATGAATGGATGTAGCCGCAGGGTGATGATCGCGCTCCAAGGGCTTTCATGGACATCCTCCAGGATCGCCTGCGGGGTGGGGTAACACGCCAGATGGCGGCGCAGCCAGTTCTGGAATAAAAACCGTCCCAGGAGAAAGGAGATCGTGGCTGCGCCCACGCCGCCGCTCAGCGCCAGAAAAAAACCTATCCACCATCCAAATAGCACACCCGCGCCGATGTTGAGGGGTGTCACCGGAAGCCCCAGGGTGGCGGTTACGGTGTACAAAAGCACAAACAACACCATCCCTACCCAACCGAGTTCGCTTGTCCACTCGGCTGCGGTCCGCACCCATAGCCCTACAGGAAAGAAAAAAACGGCAGCCACAATCAGCAGCGCCAGAATGCCAATTCCAAACCACTGCCAATGGCTAAGCTGCTTTTCTGCTTCTTCTCCGCGGAATGCCTGCTCTGCTCCCTGATCAGCAACCGCCTCTGAACGCATCGTGAATATCCGTTATCATGGTTAATCCCCACCTGTTCAGCCCCTCGTTATCCAGTATATCACGATTACGAATCCGGCCAGAAGCAGTGCCAGCGCCAGCCAGCGTGCGGCAGTTCCCCATCCGGACGATGGGGAGGGATTGGCGCTTCCTTCCTCAAACGGCCCAGCCGCAGTCGTGCCGGTGATCGGATCGGTCACCTGGTGTTGCAGCGGAAGATCAGGCTGACTTTCTGTCGTAGTGTGATCGTTGCGTTGTTCGCTCATTGCTTGTCCTTGTTATAAGCAGCCGGTTTTCTCCCAGAACAGTTGCAAGCAGCGTGCCCATCCGGTCACTATTGTGGCTGGTGATTATTGACTGCCATGTTCATGTCTCCGCGATGTCTCCCGGGCACGGATTCATGTCCCGCCGACTGCTGGACAGCCTGCCGTTTCGGTTCATGCGATGGCGCCTGGGGCTGGAGGGCGAAGACAGGCGCACCGAACGGGCG
>CAZSJB010000470.1:0-2664 GCA_964606625.1 uncultured Tepidisphaeraceae bacterium
GTGAAGCACGACATCAGGCTTGTGATCGGCGTAGAGACGATCCACGTCGGTTTCGCGGGTGAGGTCGTATTCGCGGCGCCGGGGGATGATGAGATGGGTATATCCGCGCTGGCGCAGTTTTTCGACAACGAAGGATCCGAGAAACCCGGCACCGCCGGTGACCACGATACGATCGGAATGGGTGAGGCTCATGTTGTCCCTTTCGGCACGTCGATGATGCGAGTGAAGCATCCTGCCCCAGGGAGTCAAATGGGTCAAGCATCTATCCAGAGGATGCCCCGCAGGCGGTATGGAGCCTGTCAGATTGCGGTCTGCTGTAGTACCAGTACACTTGGTCTGATCACATTTGAAGGAGACAAACAATGCTGAACATCCGCGATGCCAAGGACTGCCGCTACGACCTGATGAGCCTGGGAGAATGCATGGTGCGACTGTCACCGCCCGGCCACGGACGGATCGAGTTCGCCAACACGCTGGAGGTTTGGGTCGGTGGCGGCGAGTACAACGTCGCTTATGCATTGGCTCGTCTGGGACTGCGCACGGGTTATCTGTCGCGCCTGGTGGATAACCCGCTGGGCCGGATCATCCTGAATCATGGCCGCAGTGTCGGCGTGGACATGAGCAACGTGGTCATGGCGGAATATGACGGCGTTGGCCGTGAGCGGATCGGGCTGAATTTCACGGAGGTCGGGGCCGGGGTGCGAGCCTCGGTGACGATGTACGACCGCGCCTACTCAGCTGCGGCAAACATGAAGCCCGGCATGATCGATTTCAAGGCAGTTTTCAGCCAGGGGGTGCGCTGGCTGCACACGGGCGGGATCTTCACCGCCTTATCCGATGGCTGTGCCCAGGTATGCGCCGAAGCCCTCAAAGCCGCCAAGGAAGCCGGTACAATCACCAGCTACGACCTCAACTTCCGCTCCAAGCTCTGGACGGCGGCGGAAGCACAAGCCAAAACCAAAAATCTGGTTCCCTATATCGACTGCCTGATCGGCAACGAAGAAGACTTCCAGAAGGTTCTCGGATTCGAGGTCGAAGGCGTGGACGAAAACCTCAGCGCTCTGGACACCTCTGCCTACAAGCGGATGGTCGAGAAGGTTGTCAAGGCCTATCCCAACATCAAGGTCGTAGGCACCACGCTGCGCGAGGTGAAGAGCGCCGCCATCCACAACTGGTCCGCCATCCTGTGGCACGACGGGCAGTTCTACGAGTCTCGCCGGTTCGACGACCTGGAGATCGAAGACCGCGTCGGCGGCGGGGATGGCTTCTGCAGCGGATTTGCCTACGGATTCCTGAGCGGCAAAACTCCGCAGGAATGCGTGGATCTTGGCGCCGCCCACGGGGCGCTGCTCCAGTCCACCCGCGGTGACACCAGCCAGATCGATCTGGATGAGCTGATGCACGTCTTCAAAGGCGGCAGTGCCCGGATCAAGCGATAAACCCCTGCGAAGCGTGGGCTACCAGCTCGTACGGCGCGCCCGGGTATGGCAAGGGATCGGATGATGGGCGATGGGATGGCCCAAGGTCAGCCGCTGCGTTGCATGGCGATCGGCTGGATGGTGACTTTTCCCTGCGCTTGTGGCTCAACAGACGCTACAATGCCACTGCATGACGGAGGTGGACACTAAGACATCCTGCGGCGAAGGGCATGTGATCATCGCCGGATTCGGCCTGCCCGGGCGCGCCGTCGCCACGCTTCTGGAAGAGCGTGGCGAGCCCTTCTGTGTCATCGAGCTGAACGCCGCCATCGTCCAGCGCTGCCAAAGTGCCGGATTATCGATCATCGAGGGAGATTCCGCCCATCCGGAAACCCTGCGCCGTGCCGGGATTGAGCGGGCGCGCCTGCTGATCATCGCGATTCCCAACGAACAGGCTGCCGTTGAGACCACGCGCATCGCCCGGGAGATGAATCCGACAGTCCGGATCATCACCCGCTGCCACTACACCAGTGCCGGCATGGCTGCGACCCGCGCAGGGGCTGAGGCGGTCGTCGTCAGCGAGCAGGTCGTTGCTCAGGAGCTCAAGGCCTTGGTCTGGGACCGCCTGAACCACACCCTCCCCACCTCAAAACCGCAAGCCGCACCCGAATGATCATTCGTCCCGCCAACGCAGATGATGTTGAGCAGGTTCTCCCCCTGGTTGCCAGGATATGCGCCTTCCATGAAAAGCGAGATCCGCAACGATACGCCTTTGTCCCCAACGTGCAGGAGATGTACCGCGGCTGGCTGACACGCCGGGCAGCCGACGATCAGAGCGTGTTCCTGGTGGCCGAACGCCCTGCCTCGGCAGGCGAGCCGGCGCGCATCGTGGGGTTCCTGGTAGCCCAGACCGAGCGCGATCTGTCGATCTACCGGACAGGCCAAATCGGATTTATCCATGACCTGTGGGTCGATGAGGATTACCGCAATGAAGGACTGGGCCGGCGGTTGGCCATGCAAGCCATCGAACAGTTCAAGCAGATCGGGGTTGAACAGATTCGGATGGATGTCTTGGCGGACAACGCCCCGGCACTGGGATTATTCCAGGCTTGCGGGTTTCGCGTCAGCACGGTTCAGATGCTGCTGGATCTGACGGACTTCACCCGCGATCAGTAGGCTGCTGAGCATCGCCCCTACTTCCTTCGGACTGTCGCATAACCCAACGCGTTTGCTTCGACACCCGCGC
>CAZSJB010000471.1:0-2663 GCA_964606625.1 uncultured Tepidisphaeraceae bacterium
TTTCAAACGTTGCTGTCAGCACGTAGGTGCGCGTGGGGTCAACCTGTGGCCAGGCAAGCTGGAAATTGTAGGTCTGGGTGGTGCCGCTCCAGTGGGCTTCCTGTTCAGCCGTGGTAGTCAACGAGCCAATCCACGGATTGACCAGCCGGCCGCCCCGCGGATCAGGATGCTGGGGCCGATAGGCAAACAACTCAAACAGCACCGTGCCACTGGCCTTGGTGGGATCGTCGAACCCATCGCGCAGTTCGATCAGGGCTTCGATACCATCATAATTGCCGTCACCATTCCAGTCGCGGATCTGTGTGAAGATCGGATGGATGCGCATGGAAGTCGGCTCGAACATCTGTGGCGTTACCGGGCGATTGGGCTTCTCAAATCTCTGGCAGCCACCGACCAACAACAACCCTGTAATAACCAGAATACAAATGCGTTCCATGTGAGCCTGCGACTGTAGAAGCGGGGCGGAAGAGTGTCAAATAAATTGCGCGTTGCAGAGATCTTTCACGGACACACTACACAATTTTCCACACGCTTTTGCGCGCGATCCATTCCGGAAAATGCGCTATCTGCACACGGGCTACCCTGTCCACCTGACAGTGAAATATCCTAACCTTGAAAGGCTTGGTGTGTCTTCCATCAAGCCGGGAGGACTTTTCATCTCCGCAAAGGGGACTACACCATGCTCATACCCTGGGTCGCACCATCACTGATCTCAGAACACAATCTTCGCGGCGAGGCATTGTCCTGTTGCGCGCTTCTGCGATACCCCTGTAAAAGCGAACCCAATCGAACCCACTTCCTTTCGTGCACAACCCGCGATTTTTGTCTCGTAACGCAAATTGGCAGGAAGCAAACCCATTTTCAAGAACTCTCAATCGAACCCATTGCGGTGTTGCGCGCTGGTGCACAATACTGATCGAGGTAAACCTCTCGGAGGATCGTCCATACCACATTGTCACCGAATAGCTGGCAGGAGGTATTTATTATTGCGAGATGCCAATAGAAAACGACCGGCAGACAATCTGTCCGCCGGTCGTTAGAGCCCTGCGAATCCTTTCGCACCGTCCTTGAACGGGATGCGACTGTTCACGTCGCGAAAATCAGTTTCGGATACGGCAGCCGCATGGTACAGCCGCCTTGTTCCGGAAGTCAGGCGCCGGTTAGGCCACAGCGTCTCTCGAACGGCTGACAGGTGGATTCTCTGCCAGCTCTTCGAGGAATATCGCCAGTCCGTCTTCGCCATTGGCGCCGATCACGCGCTTGGCAACGGATTTGATCTCCGGCCGGGCATTGCCCATCGCCACACCCAGCCCCGCCTGGCGGATCATCGCCAGGTCGTTGAAGTCATCTCCAATGGCCACCACCTCAGAAAGGTCAATCCCATGATGCGCAGCCACCTGCTTGATGCCTTCCCACTTGTTTACCGATGGGTCGAAGCATTCAAGCACCTCGACATCGCCAAGCACGCGCAGCGCGTGCACCGTTACCTTTTCGGCGAATCGCTCTTCAATCCGCCGGCGCGCCTCAGCCGTCTGTCCAGCCGGGGCAACGATCCCAATGCGGATCGTATGGGCATGGTCATGATCCGCAAGGCTGGGCAGCGGCGTCAGGCGGATGTTGAATGCCTTCATCCAGCGATGGGTCGCTTCATCCAGCGGGATGCCGTCTGTCACAAAGTAATCGGCTCCGGCGCTCTGGGCGTCCTGAAGGGACAATACTGCATGTCCCAGCGCTTCAAGCTCTCGCGAGATCTCCCGTGCCAGTTGTGGCTCCATTTTCTGCTGATGCAGGGTCACGCCGTTGGTGGTGTCTATCACGACCGCGCCGCCGACAAAGACCGCATGATCAAAGTGGCCGACCGCCTCAATGACGTCACGGCTTTCCATGTAGTTGCGGCCGGTCGCGAAACAGACCACATAGCCCGCTTCCAGAACACGATGCACCGCTTGCCGCACTCGCGGCTGAACCTTTCCTTCCGGGCACAGAAGCGTGCCATCCAGATCGATGGCAATCATACGATATTGAGCGGTATCTCCCATGTCCGAACGTTACGTCACGAAGCCTATTGTGTTCAACTCGGAATGCAAACATCCCTCCGTACAAATGACAGGTTACTACCAGTGATAGTGGTTTATCACTGAATCACTTCAACAACAGGTATGCAAAAGTAATCTCACGGAACACGGTGGAAGGGTGTGAGCGTCAGCTCGCCATCACGGGAAAGTTCGATGGTAACCGCACCATGGGAATGTGTTCGCAGCAGGGGCGGCAGTGCGATTGCCGCATAGTCCTTTTGACGCGCCGACAGAGTGCGGTCATTGGAGCTGATGATGATTGATGGACGAACCGCAGCGATGAAGTGGCCATCGGGTGGCACGAAGCTGCCATGGTGGGGAGCGATCAGGACATCAGCCCCCAGGTCCACACCGCTGCTGAGCAGCCGCTCCTGTGCGACTACCTGTACATCGCCGGGAAACAGGATCGATCGACCTCCGTAACGCACGCGCAATACCAGGGAATTGTCGTTGGCCCTGGCGAACTGTTCCGTCGCCGGCGGCCACAGTACCTCGATCTCCGCGCCCGATCGTTCATGATGATCACCTGCCGACAGCTCGTACACTGCACATTCCCGGCGATCCAGTTGGCGAAGCATCCGCTGTGCC
>CAZSJB010000472.1:0-2660 GCA_964606625.1 uncultured Tepidisphaeraceae bacterium
ATGCCTCCGTTCCACCGGTTTCGGGCGTATGGCGCCGGACGGTGTTCCGGACGGATCGGCTTTCAGCGGAGGGTGGGCCGGGTCGGCAGGCGCCAGAGGAATCCCAATCCGGTTGCTCCCAGCAGGAGGATTGCCGCCTGCATGCCCCAGTGCAGATCCCGCAGGAAGGCGAAGACCATCACGGCCAGGATCACAAAGACCGCCAGCAGTTTGACCGGGCGGCGGACGGCGCGGTGTTCGTACCAGTCGCGCAGGATCGGCCCGAACAGGCGCGAGTTGAGCAGCCAGCGCCGGGATCGTTCCGAGGATCTCAAAAAGCAGGAGACGGCCAGAAGCAGCAGGGGGGTGGTTCGATGGGGCGATGCTGATTTCACGGCGGCGTC
Organism: uncultured Tepidisphaeraceae bacterium; assembly: GCA_964606625.1. Classification (GTDB taxonomy): domain Bacteria; phylum Planctomycetota; class Phycisphaerae; order Tepidisphaerales; family Tepidisphaeraceae; genus CALEKX01. Next base: position 384 of record CAZSJB010000472.1, read on the forward strand.
ATGAGGAAGGGGGGATTATCGCTGATTTTCGGTTTGCGGGCGGATAGGGCGTGGGGGGCGTTGGTCTGTTTTGTTGTGTTTGCGGGTGTGGCGACCGTGAAGGCGTTGGCGGGTGCGGAGAGTTGCGGGTGCTTTGGGGCGATCGCGGTGAATCCGTGGTATACGGCTGGGTTTGACTGGATCGCGGTGGCGGGTTTGCTGGGGGTGCGGTGGCTGGGCGGGATGGGCGTTTGGGTCAGCGTGGCAGGCTGGTGAAATGTTATTGGGATGCGGATTGACAAGAGTCGGGGGCGGGGGAATAATTTGGTTCCTTATGGACATCATCCGGACCAGAATTGCGATCTCCACTGTGGCGCGGCGCGCTTGAGGGTCTGGTTCGGTGATTGATAGCTGAGCAGGATGAGCCCCGAAGCGGCGTGCTTCGGGGTTTTTGTTTGGCGTTTCGGGGGTGGAATCGGCGGTAAATATGTTGCAACTGGAATATGACGGGGCGAAACAGCGGCGGCCGTTAATGGAGCTGTTGTTTCTGGCTGCGCCGACGGTGGCGCAGATGGCGTCATATACGGTGTTGCAGTTTGTCGACACCTGGATGCTGGCGCGTTGGCAGGCGCTGCGCGCATTGCCCAATGACGTTGCCGCAACGGCGGCCGGCAATGCCGGGATGTTCGCATTTGCGATCGTCAGTTTCGGCACGGGCATGCTGTGGCTGGTCAATACGCTGGTCAGCCAGCACTACGGGCGCGGATCGTGGTCAGAGTGTGGCCGTTACCTGTGGCAGGGGGTCTGGTTTGCGCTGCTGTACTCGGTGATCCTGTTGCCGACAGTCCTCATCGGCCCGATGGTGTTCCGCTCCTTCGGGCATGAGCCGATGCTCGTGCAGATGGAGGCGGAGTATTACTTCATCGCGGTGATCTGGTCAGCTGTGAAGATGGTGGGGGTGGCGCTGGGGCAGTTCCTGCTGGCGATCAACCGGCCGGTGGTAGTCTTTGCGGCCGCCTTCACGGCGGTGTTGATCAACATCCCAGCCAATTACCTGCTGATCTTCGGCGCATTCGGATTTCCCGAGATGGGCGTGGCCGGGGCCGCCTGGGGAACCAACATTGCCGTCACGGTCGAAGCGATCGTCCTGGCGATTGCGGTTCTGGGGCCGATGACGCGGCGGCGGTTCAATGTCCTGGACTGGCGCGCCCGCTGGGAATACTTCAAGACGCTGCTGCGGGTGGGGACACCCAGCGGCGTGCAGATTGTCGCTGATGTACTGGCGTGGTCGCTATACACGATGTGGGTGATGGCGCTGTTCGGTACGGTGGCGATGGCTGCCAACACCTACATGATGCGGTACATGGTGGTCAGTTTCATGCCGGCATTTGGGATATCGGCTGCGGTGACGGCCCTGGTGGGGCGTTACATCGGCCGAGGCGATCTGCCCGCAGCCGAGCGGCGGGCACACCTGGGATTTGCGGTGACCGGCACCTACATGATGACCTGCGGGGCGCTGTTTTTCATATTCCGGCACGATCTGATTGGCCTGTTTACTCAGGATCCCCAGATTCTGCGGATGGGCGCGCTGCTGCTGACATTCGCTGCCATTTATCAATTTTTTGACGCGATGTACATCGTCTACAACGGTGCATTGCGGGGTGCGGGCGATACGTTTGTGCCGGCTGTCGTGACCGGCGGGCTGTGCTGGGGCATGGTGCTGGGCGGTGGATACCTGGCAGCCCGGTTTTTCCCCCAGTTCGGCATCGCCGGCCCGTGGTCGGTCGCGACGTTGTACGGGATCATCCTGGGGTTATTCATGTTTATCCGCTTCCGCGCCGGCGGATGGCGGCGGATCGATTTGGTCCACAGGCAGCAGGCGGATAAAGTACCGGACTTCGAGGTATCGACTCCCACGCATAACCCGGTTCTTCCCGGGGGCGAAGGAAGCGTGCCTTTACCCTAGGTGTCACTGGTTACCTGTTGGTTGTTACTCGCTGCATATCCGTAGCCGGACCGTTCCCGAAGAAGGGAGAAGCAAGTCACACGCAACAGGTGACAAATAGCAAACAGCGATGAGCGATAAACCAAGCTACAAAGATACTCTCAACCTTCCCAAGACCGATTTTCCCATGGCGGCCAAGCTCGTGGAGAATGAGCCGAAGCGCCTGGCGAAGTGGCGGGAGATGAAGCTGTATGAGCGCGTGCTCGAATCTCGCAAGGACGCACCGTTGTGGGTGCTGCATGACGGCCCGCCGTTCGCCAATGGCGACATCCACATCGGTCATCTGATCAACA
>CAZSJB010000473.1:0-1359 GCA_964606625.1 uncultured Tepidisphaeraceae bacterium
GTGACGAACCGCAGCGTATCGGGCGATGGGAAATCCCCGCTGCCGAAGCGCGGTCGCACTGGATCGACAGTGGCTTGGTCTATGGATATCTGTTTGAGCTGCCTTGGCAGCAGCCACCTGCCACCGATCGCCTGGTGTTGCGCGTTCAGTTCGAGGATGCGCTCACTCAGCGGCTGGTCTCAGCCGAGCGGATTATTGAGGTCAATCCCCCTCTGTCTCAATAACGCAGATTGCGGGCGGGCGGATGATGGTGGGGGTCGGGTTCTTCGGCGGGGGACAGCGGGGCTTCCTCCGGCGGCTGGCGATTGGCCTGGCAGCCGGCACAAAGCATCACCCCGGCAATCGTCCACGCGATCCATCGAGCCTTGGGAATCATCCAGCCAAGCATAGTGTTTTCATCTTGAAAGAACATCACTGAATCGGTACTTCGTCGTTGAGAATGCGTGTGCCGTAGATTTCCTTGATTCCCGATAGCACTCGCGCTCCGTCGACAAACTTTACCTTTGTAAAACGATACCGCCGGATGGTGGTCTGGCCGGGCGCCAGATCTGTCACCAGCCGTTCCTGGCGCGCTTCGCCGGGATACATCGCAAAGGCGGAGTAATCGATCGGCTTGTCGCCGTAGTTGCTGATCATCTGCTGCACGATGATGTCCTCGCCATCCCGCAGCGCCAGTGTCTGCATTCCCACATCGCTCAGGCCGACGTTCAGCACCAGCGGTACGGTGAAGGTGACGGTGCGATCCACCTGGAGCTGGAAATCCGCGAACACGGTTTTGGGCCCACCGAGCGTGTTGTAGGGAATCTCGATCGTCACGTCGCGCTCGAAGATTTCACCGGGATTCAGGCTGAAGGCAAATGCCGGCGGGTTGATGGTCCACCCCTCGGGTGCCCGCAGGCGCAGCGATCCGCTGATCGCCTGGCGATACGGATTGGTAAACCGGATTTTTCGCGTGTGCGGCTTGAAGCTGGATTCGATTAATGGCCGGTCAAACTGCACGCCCGCGCGCATCTGCGCGAGATTGGCGTCCACGTCGATCAGGAAAATCGGCATGGCGCCGATCGACAGGGCGACCAGCTCATCGGCATCCTGCGACCGGGGTCGCAGCAGCGGCGTGACATTGCCCCACAGGTCCATCCGCATCGGCTGAGGGCCGAGGTTCACCTGAAGCATCGTCTCGCTCTGCTCGTTGCTGATGTTCCACAGCACCAGGATGCCCTTGCCGTTCTTGTCAAACAAGAACGCCTCAATGCCTTCCGCGATCGGCACCTTGCCCTTGAAGGTCGTTCCACCCAGGGTCTGGGTGAGCGTGCGAACGATCATCAGCAGTTCCTTGGGCTGCTTGACGATCTGGTCGCC
>CAZSJB010000473.1:1369-2647 GCA_964606625.1 uncultured Tepidisphaeraceae bacterium
TGCGGACATCGAACGGCAGCGGGATGTCAATCCGCCTGGCGTCAGCCGCCAGTGCGTAGACAACGCGCTGCGCCAGGTCGCGGATCTGTAGCTCACGACCATACTGCTCGCGATCAAGCAGTTGCAGCGTCAGTGACAGGTTGTGTCCGCGATGGCTGCGCACTTCCTGCATGTACAAAGGAAGCTGTGATGGCAGCACGCTGGGCGGGATCGCCAGAGCGACCGTGGCCGGCAGGCGGCCCTCCATTTCGTACCAGGCCACCCAGGGCATTGCCAGGTCCGGATGCTGGATCAGCGTCGCAAACTCGGCGTACAGCATGTTGTACACCTGCCGCATCTGCGGTTCGGTGACAAACTCATCCGATCCGTCAGCCGCCAGTTGCCAGAAGGCCAGGTGCTCGGCGTGGCGGGAGATCAGGTGAGCCAACTGCGGCTGCCACAGCTCCTTGGGGGCCTTGAGCAGCCCTTTCCAGGTGGGATCAGGAAGCTGCCGCGCAATATTGGGAGGTAGATCAACCAGGCAAGCGGTTGGCGTAATCCCCCGCTCGTTGAGACGCTCCAGCAAGCGATCAAATGCCTGGGGGTTCATCTCATGAATGTTCCCCTCCGCACTCCAGACGCCCAGCTTCACGCGTCCTGCAGACAGGTAGGGCAGCAGATCGGGCAGCTCATCCCAGCCGGCAAAGGGCAGATCCGTGGCGATGATCCCGAACCGGTCATCGGGATGCTCGTTCAGCGTTGCATCCGCCAGTTGCACCAGATCAACGATGTGATCGCCGACGGATTCGCCGTGGCTGGTCACGTGCATGGTGGCCCGGTACCACCCCGGTTGCAGGTTGGGCAATTGGATGAGTAGCTTGTAGCTGCCGGGGCCGATCTGCTCTGCCGTGCGCATGTCCAAAGCGCCGCTGCGCTGGTAGATGATCCGGCCTACCGCATCTTTCACCACCAATTGCCCTGCAAGGTCATCGGTGAACCGGTCATTGATATAGACCTGGAGGCGGGGCGTTTCGCCGCGCCGAAAGACATTTCCCGGTCGTTCAGTGCGCAGCGCGACCTTGGGAATCTGCGACACCTTGCTGTCATCGAACCAGGCGTGGCCTTGGATATCTTGCGTAAACAGTGCGCGCTCGCCCAGTGAAGTGGGGGTATAGTGTTCCGGCTGAAGCAGCGACAACTCGATCACCAGAAACGCCGCCTCCGCGCGCGGCGTCGAGAGTTCAACCCACAGGTGTTTCCATCCCTCGTCCGCCTGGCGCGCAGCGTCGAGGAAGCCGT
>CAZSJB010000474.1:0-2616 GCA_964606625.1 uncultured Tepidisphaeraceae bacterium
GGAGTCTGACAGGGAACCATATCCCAGCCCCAGTCAAAGTCAAGTAATTTTTAGGGTGATAAAAATTATCCCAAAGGCCACCCCAGCCGCCGTCGCGCCCGCGCTGCACTTCTTTATTTAAAGAATGATCATCGCATCGCCATAGCTGAAAAACCGATAGCGCTGCGCGATTGCCTCAGCATAAATCCGCCGCTGCTCGTCCAAGCCAACCAGAGCAGCCACCAGGGCAATCAAGGTGCTGCGGGGCAGGTGGAAGTTGGTGATTAGCGCATCGACATGCCGCCAAGTGTAGCCCGGCCGGATAAAGATGCTGGTCTGGTCCTGCTTCGGGACAAACGGAGTATCTGCCGGCTGCGATTCGAGCACGCGGGCGGAGGTCGTACCGACAGCGATGATGCGGCGGCGGTCGGCTTTGGCGGCGTTGAGGGCGTCGGCTGTTTCCGGGGAGATGGTGTAGCGCTCCGAGTGCATGACATGTTCCTCGAGCGTGTCGGCGGTGACGGGCTTGAACGTCCCCAGGCCAACATCCAGCGTCACCATCGCCCGCTGGATGCCACGTTGGTCAAGTGTGTCGAACAGCTCCGGCGTAAAGTGCAATCCGGCGGTCGGCGCGGCCACGCTCCCGGGGCGATCGGCGTAAACGGTCTGGTACCGCTCGCGGTCCAGCGGATCGCGCTCGTCGTGCTCGCGATCACGCTTGATGTACGGCGGTAGCGGCATCTGACCCAGCCGTGTAAGCAGCTCAGCCGCCGGCTCGGTCGTGGCAACGGCGATCTCGTACTCGCCGCCGCCGAGGGCTGCGATCACCTCCACCGTGATTTGTGGCGCGTTGGCAAAATGCAACACCGGACGCGACTGCCCCACCCCGCGCAGCATCGCCCGCCAGCGGCCGGGGGCGATCTCGTCCAGGAACAACCCCTCAATCCGCCCGCCGGTTGCCTTCCTCAGCCAGAACCGCGCCGGCAGGACGCGCGTGTTGTTCAACACCAGCAGATCGCCCGCGCGCAGCAGGTCCGGCAGGTCCGAGAATCGGCGATGCGCAATCGAGCGGTCGTCGCGGCAGTAGACCAGCAGGCGCGACTGCTCGCGTCGGTCGGCTGGGGTCTGGGCGATCAATTCGGGCGGGAGATCAAAATCCAGGTCGGCTGTTCGCATTCGGCAACATGATATCCGAATGGCCGTGGCAGTGTTGATAACGGGGATAGAACAAGACGCGCGTTGACCAGCGGCAACACAAATGTTGCCCTGAAGCATCATCCGGCATAAACGGACCCGGTTGACAACGGCGTCGTTGTATTGGATATCCCTCGTTTTCCCCTGCTATACAGGGCATTTCGCCCCCCTGGGGTGTTTGATGGCACGGCTGGTCCTAGCGTTTGCTCATGACCGGTCGTGAGCGTTGGGTCGAACATCAATCTGATGCTGGCCGCCATGGACCTGAAGCTGGTCCAGTTGCTGCGCGGCGCCATGAATGCCGGCGGCCCCGGCAGCCGCGGCCTGATCCACCCGACCCCCCGCATCAATCCCCGGCCGGTGCATCATCCGGATCCCCGCATCGAGCCGCGAAAAACCATCACCCCCACCCCGCCCATAGAAACGCGCCCCGTGCATCACCCCCAAACCCGCTTCGAAGCCTACCAGTGCATCGCCCCCGAACCGCCCCCGCCCAGCCCCTGCAGCAAGGTTTTGCCGCCCCCGTGGAAGCAGCCGATCATCGACCAGCCGCCTGAACCGCGCCCGATCATCAAGAAGGTTGAGTTTGCACCCGATATCGTTAGTAAGGGGTCGCTGATCGACTTTTTCATCTGACGGTGCGCGAAGAACCTAACCTCCGCACCAAGCGAGTGTCCAAATGGGCGTGAGGGTCAGAAAGATGCAAGCCGAGCAAATTGACGAGCTGGTATGCCTCGTGTCGGCGATGGATCGTGAGAACCTGGTTGCGCAGTTCCAGAACTACCAGGGCCGCTTTCCTGTGGATTTCACCCCCGAGTTCCTCAACAACACACCCCTGGAGCGACTACGCCACATTTTCCTGGCGCTGTGCCTCCAAAATCAGCGGTTTCCCAACAAAGACGCCAATCCCGTGTAAGCCAGCCAACTGCCGAGGGTTACACCCTGCAAACAGGCCCCCCGCGCCCGATCGTTTCGGACTGATTTGCATTCCCGGTGGTGAAATACCCCCCGGCAGACCGATGTAACCCAATGCCTGCCTGCGCAGGCGGTTATTATGGGACGGATCGACGCCAGCCTCACGACCCTCCAGCGGCCCACCAACCGCTATGACGCCCCCGATGCGGCCCTGCGCCGCCTGGAGCTGCCCCAGCCCGTGGGCGAACGGTTCCTCGATATCCTCCAGCTCAACGCCAGCGACATGCAGCGCACCCTGCGGGTGATCAACGCCGAGCGGGAGCACGTGGAACGGGTCAACATCCAGACCGGCACTGCGTACGAAGCCTTGGAGAAGGTCGAAAAGAAACTTGAGGAAGTCCAGAAACTCGCCCAGACCAACAGCCGATCCGGCACCAGTCCCTTCGCCCGGCGCGACAACCAGAAACAGATCAACACCCTGCTCAAGGAAATCGAAGCCGTGGCCGACGACCTGACCTTCTCCCTGCC
>CAZSJB010000475.1:0-2613 GCA_964606625.1 uncultured Tepidisphaeraceae bacterium
ACTGATCGCAGATTGGCTCATCAACGCCGGTGCGCAACCTGTCGACGCAGCTCGGACGGTTGAGAGCATCTCGACGGATGGGGCGGAGCTTGTGCTTTACTTTCCGGCGATTGGGTCACCCGAGTTTTGGCCTGTCAATATCGACTTGGCCGAATATGAGGAGAACACGGCTCGATGGAAGCAGGCCGTGCTGACCAAGATCGGTACTGAACAGCACCCGCAGCGACGCATGATCGATCCGCAAAAATCGCCACCGGGAAACGCGGGATTTGTACGGATTTAGTTCGATTTCCCGTTTTCACCCTATTTTGCCCTGTCCGACAGAGAGACGCACCCATGACAAACCCTGCCGTCCCCCCCTTTAAAACCATCGCCATCGCCATTATCCAGCGGGATGACGAAGTGCTGATCTGCCGTCGCCCCGAAGGGGTTCCCCTGGGCGGTTACTGGGAGTTTCCCGGCGGGAAACAGGAAGCTGGCGAAACCCTGGAACAGTGCGTTGTCCGCGAATGCCAAGAGGAACTGGGCATCGGCGTCGCTCCCATCCGAGCGTTGCCGGTCATCGAGTACCACTATGATCATGGAGGAGTTCGCATTCATCCGTTTATTTGTTCCCTGGAATCTGGTAAACCGGCTGCCCGGCAGGCCAGCGACGTGCGATGGATCCGGCGCAATCAATTGTCGCACTATCGATTTCCACCAGCTAACACTTCGTTACTAAAGGCCTTACAAGCAGACGACGGATAATCCATTCCAGCAATCCCAATTTCCCCCATAGGATTACTTGACAATACTTCGCCCCCCTCCTATGCTCTTGTTCGTTAAAGTCCTAGTATTTTTATAGAGAAGTAGGAGAAAGCTATGTATCGCTTGTTAACCGTTGTCCTTACCGGCTCGCTGTCAGTGGTCGGTCTTGTTCATGCCGCTGAGCCGGAGGCTGCGGTGGCCCAGCCGGTTGAGGCTGTCGTGGCCCTGAATCAGTGGCAGTCATTCATTACGGCTGAGCAGCTTCACGCCAAGCTGGGCAATCCTGATCTGGTGCTGATCGACGCCCGCGCCCCTGAGGAATACCAGGCAGGCCATCTTCCCGGGGCGATCAATATCCCGGGGACCGAGTGGCGCACCCCCAACGCCAAGCCCGGTCAGGGCGACAGCCAGTACATCTTCCGCACAGCGGATGGCGAGCCCGACGTCGCCCGCTACGAGCAGTTGCTCTCGCAGCACGGTATTACCCGCGAGCATGACATCGTCGTCTATGGCAACCATGCTGGAAAGACCGACGGTTCGGTGCCGGCGATGATCCTGCACTGGCTTGGCCATCCGCGCGTCTCCTTCCTGGATGGCGTCGGCCCCAGCGAGTGGCAGAAGGCTGGATATTCACTGGTCAACGAACCGCGAACGTTGCCGGCATCGCAGTATGTTGCCCAGCCAATCGCAGGGTTCGTCTGGAACCTTGATGACGTCTTGGCCAATCTTGGCAACCAGGATGTGATCTTCTATGACACCCGCAGTCCGGCTGAGTACGAAGGCCGCGACCGTCGCGGCAACGTCCGCGGCGGCCACATCCCGGGCGCGGTGCTGTGCGACTTCGCCGACTTCCTTGACAGCGAGAAGCGCACGCTTCCGCCGGAGCAGATCCGCGAACAGTTGCTGGCCCGCGGGATCACCCCCGACAAGCAAATCGTCCTCTACTGCCAGACCGCAACCCGTGTCAGCCTGCCCCTGCTGGCCCTGCATGACCTGGGTTACACCAACGTCAGCATCTACGATGCAAGCTGGCATGAATATGGCAATCGCGAGGACACGCCGATCGCCTCTGAAACCCATGCCGCTGAATAACACCGGCATATAACAGGGACATCAATCTAGCAGGACGCCCTCCTCCGCGGGCGTCCTGCTTCTCATTTGTGCCGGGCGCATTACAATCCCGTTTGGATCCAGGCAAACGGGACGCGCAGCGGCGGCATGAATCCGTCTTCATCCGTGATGGGTGCATTCACCGCGTCTCGAGCTCTGCGCGGTGAAAAGATTCCATGATCTCAGCAATCACAGGCGAACTGACTAACGTCGACACGGACCGGATCTATCTCCAGGTCGGCCCGATCCTCTATGAACTGCTCATCCCGGCTGCTGATGCCCCGCTGTTGCAGGCGGGCACGGGCAAGCCGATGACCTTCTACACCCTCATGTACTTCGAGGGAGATCCCGGCGGCGGCGGGATGGAGCCACGCCTCATCGGCTTCCTCCAGCCACAGGATCGCCAGTTCTTCCAGAAGTTCATCACGGTCAAAGGCATCGGCCCCAAGAAAGCACTCAAGGCCCTGATCCACCCCTGTGGCGAGATCGCCGCAGCCATCGAAAACCGCGACACCCGCTTCCTGACTTCCCTGCCCACCATCGGCAAGCGCATGGCGGAGCAGATCATTGCAGAGCTGTCGGGCAAGGTGCAGGAGTTTGTCGTCGTCGGTGCCACGCGATCCGTCGCGGCTTCGCGCAGCGCTCGATCTCCCATCGAAGAAGACGCCATCGCCACGCTTATGGCTCTGGGCGAGCGCCGGGAAGCGGCGGAAAGCCTCCTCGAACGCGCATTGCATCTCGATCCTCCCCCCACCA